>JAAYRJ010000188.1 GCA_012518845.1 Clostridiaceae bacterium | reverse complement strand
TTCATGCCTCCTATTATGCGTAATGTGAATAATTTTTTAAGGGAGCTCGCTCCCTTAAAAGTTTCTCTTTAGGGTGAAATATTCACTGATTAGCTAATAGGGTGAAATTATCACAGATTAAAAACATAATAACATGCAATATCTTTACTATAGCTTTATATTCATTTATAATATCTTCATGATGAAAGGATAAAAGATATGGCTAAAGTAAATATTAACTTTAAAGTTGATAAAGAAGATAAGCAAGAGTTTGAGAAAAACTTAGATGAAATGGGGCTTAATTTGACCACAGCATTTAATATGTTCATCAAAAAGGTAAATCAAGAAAAGGGAATACCTTTTAAGCTAACGGCTAAACCTGAAAGTATGGTTGTGGACTACGATAGCAAGAAGGTTTTAGAAATTTCGCAACGAGTTTTTGATGATTATTCAGAGGCTTTTGAGGAATTAGCTCGATGAGTGTATTTAGATTTTCTAAAGAAGATGTTTTAAAAATCCATGAAATGTCTATTAAGAAATTTGGTGGCAGTCCTGGTATTAGAGATGAAAAGTTATTGGAATCAGCCATCTCAAGTCCATATCAAACATTTGATGGGAAACTGCTTTATCCTGATTTAATTGATAGGATTTCAAGACTAGGTTTTAATATTATTAAAAATCACCCATTTATTGATGGGAATAAGAGAACAGGTATTAACTTGATCATTACTTCTCTCTTGCTGGAAGGCATTACCATTAATGTAACAAATAGAGAGCTAATTGAACTAGGTTTGAAAATCACAGAGCTAAAAGATCATCAATATATTGTAGATTTCTTAAACTCTAAGATTAAGATTAAATAATAAAATATTTGATTAAAAGATAATATAACGAATTTTCCTTTATGCAATTACCTAAATATAAGTGTTTGTTTACAAAACCTGTCAAAGAAAACGGGAAAACGATAGCTTTATATTTTAATCATTAAGTTCAGATTTCACATATTTATTAATAATAGATGATAATTTCAGTGCAATATGTAGTCACTTCTGCTATAATCAATTTTATATTTTAGAAAATGTAAACGTTTTCTATTGAAATTAGCAAGGAGGGATTGCTATGTCAAGTAATAAGTATCCATACATCTTTGAAGATTTAAAAATTGGATCAGTAAACTTAAAAAATCGATTAGTTGTACCTGCCATGGATTCTGCTATGTGTGAAGAAGATGGTACGATTGGTCAAATGGCTTGCGATTATTACGGTCATAGAGCAGCTGGTGGCTTCTCAATGGTTATCACAGAAATTGCAGCGATTGATCATAGGGGTATGGGTATGCCGGGTCAACCTAGACTATATGATGATGAATATCTTCCTGGCTTAAAAAACTTAGCCGAAGCTATTCAAAGTGAAGGATCAGTTGCTATTGTACAGTTGCATCATGCTGGTCGTGAAACACTAAATGCAATGATTGGTGAAACACCATACTCTCCATCAGTTTTACCATCTCCTGTGTATCGCGAAGTTGTTCATGAGATGACAACAGAAGAAGTTGAAGAAATGATTGAAAGCTATATTAGTGCAGCAGAACGCGTTAAAGAAGCAGGTTTTGAAGGTGTAGAATTCCATTCAGCCCATGGCTATATGGGTCTTCAATTCTTGAGCCCAAGAACAAATAAGCGTATCGATAAATATGGTGGAGATATTGAAGGTCGTGCTCGTTTTGGTATAGAGATTGTTGAAGGTATTAGAGAACGCTGCGGAGAAGACTTTGTCATTATCGTTCGTGTAGATTCTATCGAAGGCCGTGTTGGTGGCTTACCCGAAAATGAATCTTTCCTCTACACAAAAATGATGGAACGTGCTGGTGCAGATGCTATTAATGTTTCCGCTGGTACATATGCTGCTTGGGATGTTATTGTACCTCCACCAAACTTTGATGAAGGCTGGAATTGGAAAGCTGCAAGAAAAATTAAGGAGCATGTCAATATTCCTGTCGGGCTCGCTGGTAGGCTAACAATGCCAGCTATTATCAATGACTTAATTGAACGTGGTGATATCGACTTTGCTTGTTTAGGCAGGACAAGTATAGCTGATGGTTTCTATCCAAAAAAACTAGAAGCTGGACTAGAAGATGAAATTAGTCCCTGTATTGGATGTACACAACGCTGCATGAGCTTTAATGATCATGACACTCTTCAAGAAGGAGATTGGGGTGTTTCTTGTATCTTTAACCCATTTACTAATAATCGTGCAGAAGTAAGATACGAGCCAACAGATAATCCAAAAAAAGTTGTAATTGCTGGCGCTGGTATTGGTGGTCTTTATACAGCATATATTGCTGCTGAACGCGGTCATGACGTTACTGTGATCGAAAAAAATGGACGCAATAAAGCTGGCGGTGAATTCTTGATTGCATCTTATCCTCCATTTAAGCAAGGTATCACAAGAGTTATTAAACATTATCTCTATATGTGTGATAAATACAATGTAAACTTCGTTTGGAACACAACAGCAACAGAAGATTTAGTCAAGGAATACGCTCCAGATGTATTCATTGATGCTTCTGGCGCAAGACCGATCATGCTGCACGAGAGCGGTTTCAATGCTGACTGTGTCTATCAAGCAAATGATGTTTTAGAAGGTAAGGTTCAACTTGGCAATAGCGTACTCGTCATTGGTGGCGGTATGGTTGGTTTAGAAACAGCGGAATTCTGTCAAGATTATTGTGAGAAAATCACCGTTATTGAAATGTTAGACGATGTTGGTACAGATCTTTATATGACTGTACGTGATGCAATGTTAGATCGTTTCAAAGACTATGGCATCGAAATTCATACAAATACAAAAGCAATCCGCTTTGAAAACCATAATCTGACAGCGGAAAAAGATGGTGAAATGGTATTTTTCAATAATTATGACAATGTTGTCATTGCAGTTGGTAATAAACAAATAGATCAATTCCCTAACAGAAATGATCTTGCACCCGAAGTACATACAATAGGTAATGCTTTAAAACCACGTAGTGCACTAGAAGCAATTTTCGAAGGTGCTATGGTTGCTAAAGATCTCTAATTTAGTGACCTAAATAAGATTTATAAAATTAAGCCAATCAGCTAATTCTGATTGGCTTTTAAAATTAATCTGCTAACTCACTGTTTTTATTGTTTGTGCAAACTTAAATCTAATTCTAAAAAAATAATTTCAACAAATAAAATATAGCTTCACAAAGTGTAATTTTACTGCTCACTTGTTAGTGGAATACTGTTTTTACCTACAGATTTAGTAATTTTTGGTAGCTAATCATTGTGACAATAGTATAATAAGGTGTAATCCGATCAAGTCTCTGTGGAAAATATCCATTCTTATGACTAATTTTTAGTTGTTATCTATTAATAGTGTAAAATTAAATAAAACAATATATAATGTAGTTTAATTATTTTATCTTAATTGAACCATTTGTATTGTTTTTTTATTTCATTCAATTTTGTTCAAACAAAGATAAGACTTTGAGGAGACGTATATGGAAAAAAATAAATCTGTTGATCGAGGGGCTTTGATTGGTGCAGCTTTTTTGATGGCTACATCTGCTATAGGTCCTGGATTTCTTACACAAACAGCCTATTTTACTGAAATAGAAGGAGCAAACTTTGGCTTTGTTATCCTTATTTCAGTTATTATTGTTTTAATAGCACAACTTAATATTTGGCGTGTTCTTTCTGTGACAGGCAAACGTGGCCAAGATGTGGCAAACGAAATTTTGCCAGGTTTAGGCTATGTTTTAGCTTATATGGTGGCATTTGGTGGCTTAGTCTTTAATATTGGTAATGTTGGTGGTGCTGGTATTGGTCTTAGTGCTATCATTGGTGTAGATATTAAAATTGCTACAGCTATAGGTGGAATAATTGGTATTTTAATCTTTCTATCTAAGAGTGCTGGAAAAGTTATTGATCGTCTTACTACAATTTTAGGGGCAGTGATGATTGTCTTAATTTTAATTGTAGCTATTCAAACTAGACCACCTCTAGCAGAAGCAGTGAAGCGGACCTTTTTACCAACTTCTTTTCCGTTCATGGCAATTTTAACTTTAGTTGGTGGGACAGTAGGTGGTTATATCCCGTTCTCGGGTGGACATCGTCTAATTGATGCAGGTATTACTGGAGAAAAAAATCTTAAACGAGTTAACGGATCTGCTTATATGGGCATTGGAGTTGCTGCAATTGTTAGAGTATTGCTCTTCTTAGCTGTATTGGGTGTTGTAGCTAGCGGTAATTCGCTTGATCCAAACAATCCTGCTGGTTCAGCCTTCCATATCTCGCTTGGAGACATAGGTATTGTTATTTTCGGTATAATTATGTTTGCGGCAGCTCTTTCTTCAATTGTAGGCAGCGCCTTTACTTCAGTAAGTTTTCTAAAAACTTTACATAAACCAGTTGCCAAATATGAGTCAGCAATTATAATTATTTTTATAGCTATCTCAACGATAATTAGCATTACGGTTGGTAGTCCTGCTACTGTTTTAGTATTAGCCGGTACAATTAATGGTTTTATTTTACCTGTAATGCTAGCAATTTTGCTGATAGCAAGTCGCAAAAAGAGTATTGTAGGTGAATATAAACATTCAACTGTTTTATTTGTTTTAGGTTGGGTAGTCGTTGGTTTAACAGCGATATTAACTTTCGTTACTGTACGAAACAATCTAGCTACATTGTTTAAGCCGGCAGCAGAGGCTATGGCTAGTTTTAATCTTAATGTATAAAGAAATGACTTGGAAATAATCTAAAATCTGATAATAAAAACATTTTTGATTATTTCCTTGTGAATTCTTATTGTGTTTTAAGCACTTATTTTGGAGTTACTATATGACTGAGCGATTTGATTTATATCCTGTTGGAGATCGTAATATACTAATTGAATTTGGGGATACTATTGATGAGCAAACTAACAAAAGGGTTACGCAATTTACGGATCAAATCCAAAATCAGAATAATCCAGCTATCTTAGATATGATCCCCACATATACTTCATTATTGATCAATTATGATCCGCTCAGTATGTCATATCAAGATATGGTTCTTTATTTACAAAGAAATCGTGAGTTTAGTGGTGAAAATAAGGAATCAGTAACTAGAATTTTTCAAATTCCAGTTTGTTATGAACCAGATTTTGGTCCAGATTTGGAACAAGTTGCTTCGCTAACAGGCCTTTCTACCGAGGAAGTAATAACTCGTCATTCGAGCCGAGATTATCGTATTTATATGATTGGCTTTATGCCTGGATTTGCTTATCTAGGCGGTATGGATCAGTCGATTGCTGTACCAAGACTAGATAAGCCTCGCATTGAAATACCAGGAGGTTCGGTTGGAATAGGTGGACAATCGACTGGAATATATCCTCTGCCTTCGCCTGGGGGTTGGCAACTGCTTGGACAAACGCCGCTTAAACCTTACGATCCAAATCGTGATCCAGCTATTCTTTATCGTGCTGGTGACAAAATTAGATTTGTACCAATTTCTTCTACCAAGTTTACAGAGATCAAACAACAAGTAGAGGCTGGAACTTATCAAGTTATAGTTAAGGAGGAAATATAATTGGGACTAATTGTACTTGACCCGGGAATGTTAACAACCGTGCAAGATCAAGGTAGGCTAGGCTATCAAAGTCTTGGTTTTACTGTATCTGGTGCTATGGATAGAAGAGCAGCAAGAATCGCTAATCTTTTGGTAGGAAATACTGAAAGAGAGGCTTTGCTTGAATGTTCATTGGTTGGAGCAACATTAGAGTTTACTTCTGACTGTGTAATTGCTATAACAGGTGCAAAGTTTCAGCCCGAATTAAATGGCGAACCAATAGATCGCTATCGTGCAATTGAGGTAAAACCGCGTGATGTTTTGTCTTGTGGTTCTTT
>JAAYRJ010000187.1 GCA_012518845.1 Clostridiaceae bacterium | reverse complement strand
CAAAAAGGGGTTCACCCGTTTATTCATATAAAATAAACATAGGTGAAACCCTATAAACCTTATTCTATCAACACTTCAACTCTTCTTATCCGTCCACTCTTGACATCAATGCAACCAACTCGACGTGATGTACTTAGGCTATTCTACAATCGTTATTTTTCAAGAATAATGTTCGTACCTATGCAATTTTCCATCGTTTTCATCAAGTCGACTTATTAATTGTTGATTAGGCTATTTTATTATAAGTTATTCAAATAAATGTAATTCATTAAAATAATTCCACAATTGTTCTGCATAATAGGATTTGGAAATCATAGTCGCTCTGAGCTTAATTCTATCTTGGATTTTATTAATGATAACCTCTCCATCACAATTATTGTTGCTGAGCCCAAATATATCCAGGTTTCCGTACAGATAACTTCCAAATAAGAAATGTACTTCTGTAAAACCTTCAATACAATTAATATTTGAAAAGTAATTTCGATACAATGTTTTGTACTCCGAAAAGTTATCCTTTAATAATTTTAAAAATCTATCCATATAATCTTGAACTTTATTATCATAACTACCCTTACACCATTTATTATTTACTTTTCGTCCTATTTCCATTGGCAAGATCCAAAAATTTGCAAGGCAATGGTATTCTTTATAATATTGTTTTAGATATTCTGGCCATTCTCTCTGATCAGTCCTTTGTTTTGTGGATTTTCCTGCACCAGGAGTAATATTTGCAATATAATTAAAACTATTCATGGTATCGCCTGCAAAATTTTGATTTGTTAAATTACCATCATCATCTATTAGGTTAATTCCATCCAAAATATCCTTATATACTATTTCATAGAAACCACAAGCAAAGTCAGACATATCACAATCTGGGTTGAACGAATACCGAAACCGTTTGCCCGTATCTTTGTCTAGATATTGTGGCCAATATGTTTGTGTAGTTTCAATAACAGAGTTTGCCATTGTAATAATAGGTTTTCCATTACTATAGCTTGTACACCGAATTGGAGTTATTAATATTTTATATACTTCTTGTCTTTTTTTATCATTCATCATTTTAATTGCACTTCCCTTTCTTCGAACTATACTTACTACTCTTCCTTTGAACTCCATCTTTAGTTTTCTTAACATTACTTCTCTTTTTCTTTTCCTCTTGCACCGCCTCGAATTGCTCTTTTAAAATGATTGCTGGATGATTATTTTCCGAAATATAATGTTCCTCATCTTCACTTGAATGAAGTAACCTTACAACACCAATATATTTTTCATTACTCAACATGACATCAATCGTTCGTTTACTCCATTTTTCTTTTCCAGTTGGTGTTTTTATTCCTCGTTTTTCTAACTCTCGCTTTATACCAATAATACTAAACCCGCGCAAGTACAGTTCAAAAATTAGTCGAACATTTTTAGCTTCATCTTCCTTAATGATCAGTTCTCCATCTTCATCATTTTCATAGCCATAACATTTTCGGTTATATAATTTTGATGTGCCTTGTGCCGCATGACGTCTATAACCCCATTTAATATTTTCACTACGAGATTCATTTTCTGCTTGTGCAATTGATTCGATAATTGAAATCATCAACTCGCTATCTGTATCAGCTGTATCAAGTCCTTCTTGTTCAAATATGACACGAATCCCATGTTCTCTCAACTTATGAAGTGACTCCAGCACTTCAACTGTATCACGACCAAACCGGCTAATATTTTTAGTGATAACAATTTCAACACTTTTCGTCTGACAATCTTCTAATAGACGAATAAATTCTTTTCTTTTTGAACCAGACTTCCCTGATGCGATATCTATATATGTATCGACAAGCAACCAATTAGGAGTGACGGCTGTTAACCTGGTAAGTGCAGAGACTTGGTTTGTTAGACTTTTTAACTGCTCCATACTATTTGAACTGACCCGACAATATATCCCCACTCGTTTCTCTCGTTGTACAGGTCTTGGTGGAATGAAATGAACTTTTCTACTTTCAGACATTTGCTTGTCCTCCAGAAATCGTATTGAATATATCACACTTAGACTAATCACATTTAATTTGTTTTCGGCAATATTAGTTAGTCTAAATATAACACAATTTATGCCTTACATCTAACTTGTCAACTCCACTACCCAAAATCTATTCTATCAACCCAACCCCAAATTTCAGT
>JAAYRJ010000186.1 GCA_012518845.1 Clostridiaceae bacterium | reverse complement strand
TATATCCTACAGCTACTAATAAGCCAATAAAATAGGCTGGCTTTGTCAGGAAATTATTAACAAAAAATTCCCATAACATTACTAAAATATCTAACATATTTCCTCCACATACTCTATTAAAATTGACTAACAATGTCTCCTTAATCTGGGCAAATTGTTCGGTCTTTTGTCCATTGATTCAATGATTAGCTATTAGCCAATTTACAAAAAATTAATTATTATAAAAGAGCATCAATTTCTAACAGCTCTTCGCCAGAAGTGCAGTCTTTTAATTTTTCTACTACTTCTTCATTAGTTAGGATGGTATATAACTTTTGCATGTTTTCCATATGTTCATCCGGATTGGTTGAAACTAAAGTAAAAAATACTTGTGCATCTTTACTTGGATCATTTTCATCAAAAGATACCGGCTTTGCTAGCCTCATAAAGCCAATTGCTGTACCATTTGCACCTTCTGCATTTTCGGTTGAATGTGGCATGGCTACACCTGGAATTAAGACAATGTATGGTCCGTGTTTTTCAACAACTTCGATCAAAACATCGGCATATTCCGGCTCTATGGTATCATCTGCTTCTAATGGTTTACAGCCTAGACGTATTGCCTCACGCCAGTCTTCTGCAGATTCGTGAAAAACATAGTGATTATTATCATAAATTTCTTTTAATAACATAACGCTCTACCTACATAACTTTTAACTATAAGATTGACTTGAATGGAACATTTGGTTCTTCTTCAAAGCAATCTTCAAAGCCACGACGATAATGATATTCTCTCTTATCTTTATCTAATGGCCAGACGTATTTTCCACCAACATCCCAAATAAATGGTTGGAATGTGTATTGTAAGGCATCTTTTTTGTATTCATACAAGTAACGAATTTCTTTTGGATCTGCTTTAAAGTTAGACCAAACATCATAATGAAGTGGAATAACTACTTCACAGTCAGTAGCTTCTGCCATACGAAGCATGTCAACTGAGGACATTTTGTCTTGGCAGCCTGGCGGATTTTCACCGTAGGAGCCGAAGGAAATATCAATATCATATTTTTTACCAATTTCACGATAACGAATACTATAGTGAGAATCACCAGAGTGATAAACGTTACCTGCTGGGAATTCAAATAGATAGTTAACTGCTTTTTCGTCCATATTGGTTGGGCAAATACCGTCTAAATCTTCGCCAACTTCGGTTGTAACAAGACAAGTTCTGTCATATGAATCAAGTACATGAATTTTTGTGTCTTTGATTGTCACAATATCGCCAGGTTTAACTACTTGGCAACGATCTTCTGGTACGCCCCAGCCAACCCACTTTTTGACACACTCTAACGGTCCAATAAATGGAACATCTGGTCCACAGTTATCTAAAACTGCTTTGGCAAAGAAAGGATCAATATGGTCATTGTGATAGTGTGTTGAAATAACAGCATCACACTTTGTTACTGCAAACGGATCGTAGACGATAGGATACGCTCTTAAGTTAGGTTGAAGTTTTTTGACACCCATCATATT
>JAAYRJ010000185.1 GCA_012518845.1 Clostridiaceae bacterium | reverse complement strand
TCGAATAATCTTATCTATTGGTTCTTTTGTTGTAACACGGCTGATTTCTTTTCTGGATATTTCAATTCCATTCTCATAAGTGATTTCAACTGTAATTGTAGCTTCACCTACCACACCTTCTTGATCAACAATGGTCGTACCAACATCTAAAGTCCTATCTTCAATGGTTTCTGTGTTAAAGGGTATCTCTTCGGTATAGGTTTCTGTCTTAACATCAATTACTTTTGTTCCAACTCTTACAATCTTATCAACAGGTTCTATTATACGATCACGATTGATTTCTTCTTTTGAAATAATTTCATCACCTAAATAGGTCACTTTGTAAGTAACAATTTCTTCACCGTTTATGCCTTCTTGATCTACAATGGTCGTACCAACATCTAAAGTGTCATCTTCTGTTTCTATGGTGGTATAAGGTATATCAACATTCTCCTCTTCTTCCGTAATCGTTATAACAGGAACACTTAAAGAGACTGTTTGGTTTAAAACTTCATCATTATCAAAAGTAACTGAAACATTCATTTGAATATCGAAATAGTTATAATCTTTAATTGCTTGTAAAGTATAATTAACAGGAATGGAAAAGCTTTCTCCTGGTGCAAGGGAAACGACAATTGCTTGGCTAGTACCTTGATTGTCATTAATAGAAATTCTATTGATATTTTCATCCCCTAAGTTTTGTAGGTTAAATGTAGCAGTATAAAATTCTTGGTTTGCATCAACCGATGTTTCGCCTGTTAAGTTTGTAACATAATCCGCTAAAGCAGAAACCTTATGTGTATTTACTGATACATTTATAGTAATAACCAGCATCACTATTGCCAAAACAAAAGCAATATTATTTAACTTCTTTTTCATTATTTTCCCTTTCTATTTTTGATTTTCTTTTTTACAATTTTCAACTTCTTCAATAAAGCTTTCAGAAAAAACGTCCTTTAAACTTTTAAATCCTTCTACTTGTTTTTCCGATATGCCTTGATAACAATCTTCTGGCTGATCAAGTAATTTCTTAATGCCAAACATCTCTAACCCTTCTATGATGCTCCTTTCTTCCACAGCTAAAATTTCTGACATAATACGTGAAGCAATTTTTTGTTTTTCCATAATTTCTCTCTTTCTAAAAAAAATAAAGATTGCCTTAGCAATCCTTTAATAACAGCATTATTAATTTCTATTTGAATTTATTTTGTTTTATTTATATACCGATATAATGTTGACTTTGAAACGCCTGTCAGTTCAACGATTTCCTTAATGGTACTAGATCCTTCATTATAAAGTTTAAGAGAATGTTCTAATTTCTTTTTTTCAACTCTTGGTCTGCCACCAACACGCCCACGCTTTCTGGCTGATTTTAAGCCTTCATTCGTTCGTAAAACTAAATTATCTCTTTCCAGTTCTGCAATAGCGGATACTATGGTAATAAGAAACTTTCCCATTGGCTTTGATGTGTCTATCCCATCATTTAAACTTTTAAGATAGATATTTTCATTTTCCAACGATTCTAATATCTGTAAAAGTTCAATTGTAGATCTTGCAAGCCTTGTTAAACTCTCAACTAAAACAACATCACCAGAACGCAAAAAAGACAACATCATTTCAAGTTCAGGTCTTTTCTTTTGGCTTGATACTTTTTCAGTAATAATTTTTTCTGCCCCAGCTTGTTTTAACAGATCTATTTGTCGTTCTAAATTTTGTTCTTTTGTGCTGACTCTGGCGTATCCTATTATCATTTTAAAACTCCTTTCTAAAATAAAAAAAGATTGCCTTTGCAATCTAATAAACCTAAAATATTTTTTAAAAATTTAAAATTATATATTGAAGATAGAACCAAAAACGAACGTTTCTGGAACTTTTGATTTGGGAACAGTTTTGGGAAAGAAAATCAGTAAATATAAATTAAATAAAAGACTTTTTCTAACTGTATCAATAACCATCGTTTTAGGAACAGTCTTTAACTCTTTTTTTAGCCTTCTAGTTTTTTATAATCAATGAATGATTCGTTTTAAGTCTGCCAATTGATACTTAGCAAGGTAAAATTAATCTCGTTCCAGTATTTCTTGTTCTAATAACTCATTAACTCTATATTTATCGTATTTAATTAATCCCTGTCTTTCTAAATTATGAATAATACTATCAAACTCATCATTTAAAAGAAGCATCGAATCACTTTCAATATATTCTTTATAAATAACATTTAATGCGTTCTCATTATCAATTCCTTTTTCGTAACTAATGATTGCTTTCACAAAAGCTTCGTAATTATTTGTTGCAAAGTATTCTATATTTTTTTTAATATTCTCATAACTTTCTGACATTTGTTCTATCTCTTTCTCGTTTTTATCTTTTAAAAAATTATCGTAAATTTCTTGTGGATTAAGGTTTACGATATATTTTTCTGGAATATCCTCTCTGCTTTCATACAAGCAATCAATACTTTGTGTTTTTATTACATAATTCTCATCTGTAAAAACGCCATTTTCATTTGAAGAAATTGTTTCTCCAACGGCTTCATAGTCTATATTGTTACGTACAATAGAAGGCACTGAATCCATATCTAGTTCATTTTCGACATAATATTCGCCATAATCATATGCATCTTCAATCTCACTAAAAACAGTAAATTTATCTACATTAAGGGCAAGATTAATGTAGTCCGCAGGATTGTTTGTTCCTTCAATCTCCAATGCTCCTTCAAAAGCAACTCGTTCATTATTCTTCATGTTATTAAGCAAAGTCGCAAGATAATTTAATTCGGACAGACTAGCCCACTCACCATATTCACGGCAAATACCTAGTCCAGTGTAATCGTCATAATTAGTAATCATAATTTCTTCATAATAATTTGTACCATCTTCAGAAGGTTCACCAATTCCAATTTCCCTTAATGCTGCTTCTATTTTTTTAACATTAGTAGGAAAGTCTATTCGCTTAAATCTTAAGGTTCCTTCGTTATATGCCCCTAAGTTTTGGATGCACACACTAAAAGGATAATGTTCTGCCGTCATAATATTTTCACCCTCCCTTCTAAACAAAAAAGACTGCCTTTGACAATCTTTTTTACTAAGATAATTTGTATGTGAATATTTAGATGGTATACCTTTAATTTTGCTGGTTTAACATGAAATAAGCTTTTTTCATCGCTTCATCATTCTGTGCAAGTAAATCTTCATCCTCAAAATAATCATCCATAATGCTGCAATAATGATATATCGCATCAAAAGTCACATTTACTTCCTTATATATTTGATTATCTCTGACAATGACATCAGACACTTCATGTTCCTCAAAACATAAAGGACAGAGGACTTTCTCCTTTTTTATAATATTCATATTTTACCTTTCTAATTCTGGTTCTCTTTCTTTATCTATATAATCATCAATAGAAATTTGTTTTGCCTTTTCCAGTGTTTGAAATACTTTATTTAATTCATCTTTATAATCATTTTCGTTATATTCATAAGTTCGTGATTTAAAGTAGGCAAAGTTTTTTTGTTGTTCTTCGGATAAATCATAAAAATAACCAGTGATAATTTCTTGTCCATCTTTCAAATAAGTTGTTGTTCTACCTTTATCAACATCAAAATAATGTAAACTGTCACGAAATTTAACAAGGTCGATTTCTGAAATTGAGATACTATTATCATCTTCTATTTTGAGAAAAAAGCTTTGTCTTATATCTTCTTTTGGATGATAAGTTAAAACTACATTGGAGACCGTACCGTTCAAAAGAATGTCATCTACGTATAAAAAATGCGTACCATAATCTCTTATAAACCAAATAAAATCTTTACCAAATACAGGGTAGTCTAGATTTCTCTTTAAAAAGTCAACATCATAATATACATCAGCCTGATAATTATCGGCTTTTTCATAGGCTTTTTTTACCATAAAAGCTTGTATATCTTCCAAATGATAACCTATCATAATAAAAAATCCTTTCTAAAAGTTAAGGTGGAAGCTTTGCCACCTTGTTATTTTTTGATTGTTTTTAACTCGTATACCGCAATTAATTTCTCGTTTCCTAAATCATCAAAACAAGTGTTAAGGAGCATATACTTAGCTTCTTCATTTAATGGAGATAGTTCTTTTTGAAATATTTCTTCTTCTTTACTATCCTCTATAAAATCTAAAAAACCTTCCTTTTCCCATGTCGGATATTTGTCATACCAGTTGCTGTTAACTTCTACGATATGCGTTAACTTGTATTCATAAATACCAAACTCGGTATATAGTTTTGCGTTTTTGATGAGGTCTAAATCTGTTTGATAATCAAGGAGCTTTCCTAGCCTTGTTTTATCTTTCATAGAATGTCCAAATAAATTAAGATAAGGGTCATCTAAACCTTCGTTTTCTTTATAAAGAAAGACCGTTCCAGAAAAATCATAATCGCCGTTTATGTTTCGTCTATCGTAAAAATCACTGTTTGAATTAAAGGCTACAATTTCCTGTATACCCTCTTTTCCTGTGTCTAAATAAGCGACAATCTTATCTGTATTGTATTTCTCGTTTAAACGCTTTAACAATTCCTTTGAGAGTTTGAGATAGTCTTTTTTTTGAATGTTTTTGCTGTTATGTTCTCCTTCAAAGATAGCCTCTAGTTCTTCTACTATGGCTATATTTACTTCTGTTTCATCTTTTCTATCATCTATAACTTGTTTTTTTCCTTTATAAGAAACGATTAAAAAAATGCCAGCAATGATTAATAATGCTATGAAAAGTATTGATATGATTTTTTTTACTTTTTGCACCTTTTCTCTCCTTTCTTTCTGGACTATTTTCCTTTGTAAGAAAATTGAGCCTACCATTTCAGATAGGCTCTGACTAAAAAAATATGATCAAACGGAGATTTCCGTTTTTTCCAAACTATTCGCTTTTCTTATTAGCGACTTCTTTCTTTTTGTCTTTTATCATTTTGGTGATAACAAGAACTGCAAGGAGCATTAAAGTAACGCCACCAGCTAGATAATAAACAGGGTTGATGCTGTCATCATTTGTAGTAGGTTTTTTAGGTAATATTTCGGCAACGATTTTGATTGTTTGATCTTTGTCGTTAATATCTTTATGCTCTGCGATTAATTCGCCCTTATAGTAGATTTCTTCAAATACAACAAGGTCTTTTCCTGCTAATCCTGTACTATCAAATTTGAATGTTAATTCAACTGTACCGTCTTTAGTTTCAGCTACGAATGTTAATTCGGCTCTTACTTCTTCTCCGTTTACTAGGATAGGTTTACCAGTAGATTTATCCATCAGTACGCCTTTGACGGTGTATTCTTCACCAACAACTAAGTTTTCAAAAGAAACCGTATCAATAATAACGGTTTCTTTATTTGGTTTTGTGCTGTCTTTTCCATCTTCTGTTGAGGCTTTAGTACCAATGTTAGGTTCTTCGATTTCAACGGTTTGTTCTGGATCATTAGGATCTTTATGTTCGCCAATGACTTCATCTTTATAGAATAAGGTTTCAAAGACTACTAATTCTTTTCCAGCAAGCTTGCTTGCGTCAAAGACAAATTCCATTTTGACTTCTCCATCTTTTGTTTCAGCTACGAAAGTTACTTCGGATTCAGCTATCACATTTTCTGGATTTTCTTTGTCTACGAGTACGCCTTTAATGGTGTATTCTTCACCAATAACGAGGTTTTTGTACGAAACAGTGTCAATAACGGTTAATTCACTAACTGCATGGCTTTCTTTTTTGTCATTATCAAAAGTGGCTTTTGTTCCAACTTCTGGTTCTTCGATTTCTACGGTTTGGTCGGGGTCATTAGGATCTTTATGTTCGCCAATGACTTCGTCTTTATAGAATAAGGTTTCAAAGACAACCAATTCTTTTCCTGCAAGTTCAGTCGCATCAAAGACAAATTCCATATTGACACAACCGTTTTCATCTTCTGCAACGAAGGTTACTTCGGATTCAGCGATTATGTTTTCTGGGTTTTCTTTGTCTACGAGAACGCCTTTAATCGTATAGGTTTCGCCAACAATAAGATTTTCATAGCATACCTTGTCAATGACTTTGAGTTCACTAACTGCATGGCTTTCTTTCTTACCATTCTCAAATGTAGCGGTTGTACCTACGTTTGGTTTCGTTACTTCTACGGTTTGCTCTGGATCGTTTGGCTCTCTATGCGTGGCTACAACTAATTTTGTTTTAAGATCAATTACGCTCTCAAAGACAACTACGTTTTCACCTGCTAATAGAGTTAAATCTACCATGCCAAAATCAACTTCGATTTGTCCGTCTTTAGTTTCTGGTACAAATTCAATTTCTGCTTCGGCTACAATTTGTGTTGGGTCACTAGCTAAGACTAAGACCGCTTTCGCTTTATAGCTTCTACCTGGAATTAAATCAACATAATCCACTAAGTCTGTGATATTAGCTTTCTTAATAGCATGCGCTTTTTTACCCATTGTATCTTTGTTGAAAGCTTGTGTTTTGATCTCTGGCTCATAAGGCATATTTGGATAATCATTTAATTGTAAGCCTGAATTGCCATTGACTGTAAAGCCTAAATCTTCACCTTTATGATAGCCTTCTGGTGCTTCGACTTCGATTACTTTATAACCATGACCGATTTTTAAGCCTTTGACATAGAATAAGCCACCGTCTGTTACCCATTCGGCTAACGTTCCGTTTTCTTTGGTTGTTACATAGCCAAGACTGTCTAGGTAAACATCGTTACCGTCAGCGTCAACTAATTTTAATTTGGCACCGACAACAGGTAAACCTGTTTTAGCGTCAATCTTTCTAAATCCGATAGTGGTTACTTCGTTTGTGACAACAACTTCTAATTCACTATCATCACCAACAGCTACGGTTTGACCGCCTTCGTCTTTGATATAACCGTCTGCTGTCTTAACTTCCTCTAAGCTGTATGTGCCAAAAGGTAAGCCTTTAATAACGATTTGACCGTTTGCATCAGTGATAAAATCATATTCACCAGTTGCACTGTTTTTAATAGGTGTCTTTTCTCCGTTATCTTCGAGCTTAAAGAGATTGAATACTACGCCCACTAATGGTTTCTTCGTATCTTTATCTACCTTTACGACTTTAATATCTTTTGTTTTTTGTTCGTTGACAACAGGTTCTGGTACGACTTCGACCTTATCTTCTTCTGTTGCTGATTCATCTGGTTTAACGGAAACATCGTATTCGCTATCGCTTAAAATATAACCGTCTTTGGTTGAGATTTCCTTGAAGTAATAATTGCCTTCTGGAATATCTGATACGCTCATAGCTCCTGCTTCATTTGGGGCCACGACTGCTACTAAACTATCTTTTGCTAAGCCTAAGATTTCTTCTTTTGTATACATACCAATGACGATATTTGAAAAATCTCTGTCCTCAAAGTATTCGGAACTTTGTAAGGATTTAGCTAAGAAAACATTGAGCTTTTGTCTGATATTTAAAATAGGCTCGGTTTCCTTTAAGTCGACTAAGATCGTTTTTTCTTGTGGTGTAAACGTGAAGTTTCTTACCGTTTCATCTTTCACATAACCTGCTGGGGCATTGACTTCGATTAAGTCATAATCGCCTAAAGGTATACGAGAGATGACTAAGGAAGCGTTTTCTGTTTTTACCTTATTATCAACAAGCTCTTTATTTTTTAAAGTTGCTTCGTCTAAAGTAGGCACGGTAATGACTTCACCTTTTTTATAAAGTGTTTTGCCATTAACAATAATATCTTTTTGTGCAAAGAGAAGTTTATCGCCTTTCTTATAGAACTCTGTTTTTCCGTCATAAGAATTAATATCTTCTTTGGCAATCAGTTCAAATTCAGCACCTTCTAAATAGCCTTCTTCATAAGTTGCTTTGCAATATTCAAAGGTTTCATCTACGACTTCGCCTTTTTTATATTCTTCGTCTACTCTTGTATCGGCTGGTAAGGTAACAGATATGGTACCTGTTTCACTGTCTGCTAAGGTAATCGTAGCAACAACGTTTCCTGCCTTATCGGTTAAGGTGTACGTTCCTACTTCTGATACCTCTCTGCTAAAGCTACCTGTTTCATCAGTGGTTACTGTTTCAGAGGTATTTTGTTCTTCCTCTATTGTCTTTTTAACGATTTCTTCTACCGCTGGGATAATCTGTTCTGGTATAGCTGGTTCAAGTTCTTCGCCTGTTTCTGTGTCAATCACAGCTTCTTTTGCTGGTATGATTTCTTCTTCTTTAACGGTTACCAGTTCTTCGACTTCTTTTGTAATAGTCCAGCTTCTTGTTAGGGTTAAGCCTTCGTTTGCTCTAGGTACTTCTACCTCAACTTTTTCAGTTGTTCCAGATTTTTGTACTGGGAGTGTAACGCTTTCTTTTACCCATTCTTTAAATAGTTCGCCTACTTTATTAATCGTTAATTCACCGTATTGAGGTTTGTTTTCAATTTCAACTTTGATGATCTCATCTAAATCGTCATCGACTTCATCAACGGTTACTTTACCAACGGTAAACTCGATCGGTTCTTCTAATAAATAATAACCTTCGGGCGTTTCTACTTCTTCTACGATATAAACACCTGCTTTTAATTTAAGTGGTGTTACGGTTGTTCCTTGTTCTTCTGTTGCTACATAGAATGTACCAGCAGGGATTTCTCCGCTATTAACAGCCGTTGTTTTGAAAGTATCGTAAGTTTGTTTTCCAACTTTCATGGTGACGTATTCGCCTGTGGCTTTATTTTTGATCTTAAAGCTGGCTGAATTTAAGATAACAACTTCGCCTGTTACGCTGTCTTTTTTAATTAATTGAGCATAATACTCATTAGACGGATTGTTGATATTAAAATGCTTTGTATCGCCTTCTGCACGAATAGATACAGATACGAGATCATTTAGCATTTGTAATTCATCTTCGCCTTTTGTTTGTTTCATCAAATAATCGCCATAAGCAAGTTTACCTGATTTGGCATTTCCTTCACTGTCTGTGACGAGTACAGAATATTCATTGACACCGTATTCAGATAAATGATTTAAAGCTTCTTCAAATGAACCATATTGATTGACATATTTCTTAGCTATCGCTACAAATTCGGCTCCAACTTCTGGTTTAATGATTTCGGCTTGCTCTGCATCAGTATTGCCTTTAAAGAGTGTGAAGTCGCCTAGAATAACTTGTTCTGCCTCGACTGGTATATTGTACTCTTTGACAGTTTCAAGACTTCCGTCTTGTTCAATCTTACGAACATGAACGGTTGCACTATCTGGCATATGATAGCCCTCTGGGGCTTTGGTTTCCTGTATGGTTAACGTGCCAAGAGGAAGTGTAGGAACATTATTTTCGTCTAAATAGAACTCGTCACCCGATACTTTATAGGGATAGCTTTGACCATTATAAGTAAAATTGGTATTGGCTTGTCTTAATAATGCTCTGCCGTTTCCATCGGTTCTTAATACCCATGTTTTTGTTGGGGTTGCTCCGCTTGAAGCAGGGTCAACGCCATCAGCAAAATTGCCAGCGTAGAAATTAAAGGTAAATTCGGCTAAAGCTAAACTCGCACCGCCTTGAGGAACTGCTAAGCCTGTCGTAGCATCTTGTTTTTGTAAAAGAACTGAAACAGGGTCATCGAGGGGTATTTCTACCGATTCAACCGTTGCCGTTTCGCCTGATTTGACTTCTACTGTGTAAATTTTAGGGTCTTTTTCAAAGCCTTTTGACGCTTTTTGTTCTTGAACGTAATATGTGCCAGCTACGATGTCTTTAATGACATTGGTACTGCCATCGGCTTTTGTGGTGAGTGTGCCTACTTTGGTTGTTAAGGCTTTGTCACTGTATACGGCATACTCTGCACCAGCAAGACTGTAATTGTTATTGCCTTCGGAGTATTCTGCTTTAGATGAAGTCTTTTTAAGTTCTAAGTTACCATTGGCTGGCACTTCAATAGACTTAACCGTTGTTGTTTCGTTTGCTTTTACAATGACTTGATACGTTTCTGGGTCTAACTGGAAACCTTTAGAGGCTTTTAATTCTTTCACAAAATACGTACCAGCTTTTAAATTTTCGAGTACATTAGAACTGCCATCGGCTGTTGTGGTCAGTGTGCCAACCTTTTTAGTTAACGCTTTATCACTATATACGCCATATTCTGCACCAGCTAATGAATAGTTGCTATTGCCATTTGTATAATCTGGATTAGAAGATACTTTTTTAAGACTTATAGCTCCTTTATCTTGAACGGTAATCGTACCAGAATAAGAGTTTAGAACTTGATATTTTGAATATAGTCCAGAACTGTTATTAGTGGTAGGAGCAGAATAGATAAGGAATACTGCATTGTTTAACGCTAAAGTGCCTTCTTTAATTTGGTCTGCGACATATGCATAAAATTTAAGCATGGTGTTCATGCCAGCACCATTTAAAGCACTTGTACCACCATTTAATTGTGATACTTCATTATCTAAAGAAAAGTACCAGCTAATAGCGGTTGCATAGATTTCAGATCTAATGTGGGTATTATCTACTACACCACCTGCATTTTCACCAGGTCTGTCCTTTTCCCACATATCAATTAATTTTTTAATGGTTTCGTCACTAACTGAACTTTTTTGTAAAATACCAGAAAGGTATGATATCGCTAAATTTTGATATAATTTATCTGCACCATATTTACTTTTCAAGGAATTTCTAATACCAGCATCTGGGTAACGATAAGCAGAAAACTGCTCGAAAAATTCATTATAATTTGAAGAATCAACCGTTGTTGCTGAAACCGTTATTTTATCTGTATAGTTTGGACCATGTAAAACAACAGGGTTCGCACAGAACGCTAATACACCATTGTCTATAAAGATATTTCTAGCTTCTGGTGTATATGACCCACCAGATGTCATGAAAGCGGCTTGTGAAGAATAAATCCCTTTTAATGTGCTAATCGCAGAAGAGGGAATATTCATAGAAAAACCTGTTGCATAGCCCCAATCGCCATAAGCCGACATATAATTGCCTTTTTCATGACTGACATTCACGGTTGCCGCCTCAACTTTTTGTAAGCCAATTCCTGTTGGAAGCACGCTTAAAAACATGAGTAAGGCAAGAAATATCGCCATAAAACGATTTCTAGGCTTAGTTTTTGTTTTATCCATTATTTTTCTCCTTCTAAAATTTGTTTGCAGTTTATTTCTTTTAACCTAAAACGCTTATTTTGTGTTTTTCCTATTCCTTTTGGTAAAAAGGCATAAATTTGGGAATTTTCTAAAAAAATACTTTTCACCTCATTTCTTTTTACAAATTAAAAAAGAAGCCTATAAAAGACTTCTTCTTTTGGTTTTTAAATCTATATAAAAGCGTTTTCCCTAAAACCCATAAAAATTTGTTATAAAAAAAAGTCCGCTTCTACTGTTTAAAGTAAAAATGGACTAAAGGTTTAGGTTAAAGGGGCTAGGTTCTAGCCACGCTATTGTCTGTTAAAAATCTACTTCGTTGCTCCGCATGAGCATTTGTGATAATCAAGCACTTGCTGTGTTGTGGCTGGGCTATCTACTACCCATTTTTCTTGTGTTACGGCTGGGTGATCCACGTAGTCTGTACCAACTTGTACGTATTCGTATTTGCCAACAAATTGGTCTGATAAACCGTTGTCTAGCAAATAATCTCCATGAGCATTCATATCTTCTACCGTATATGCCTTATAGCCATCAGCAGGAAAATAATAATATCTTACATTCTCCATAATCGGTACTTCTTCTGTCCAAGCAGGTGTGACTAAAACTTGTTCGTAATGTCCTTTTTCTGGTACAGTCACTGTCTTATATACCGCTTGCCAATTATGCGTATGAGCAGTTGTTGGCGTAGTAGTCGGTCTAGCAGTTGTTGGCGTAGTAGTTGGTCTAGCAGTCGTTGGAGCTGATGTTTGCCTAGTCGTTGTTTGAGCTGTCGTTTGTTTTGTCGTTGCCTTTGTCGTTGTAGAGGCAGGTTTTTTGGTAGTCGTTGTTTGAGCTGTGGTTTGTTTTGTCGTGGGTGACGAAGTTTGATTTTTTGTCGTAGATACCGTTGTATTTCTAGTGGTTGCATTAACCGTATTATCATTGGCTTTAGTCGACTTGTTTTCAGCAGATACAGCCTTCGCTGTTTCAGCTTCTTTTTTTACGACTTCGCTTTGTTTTTCAATCTTTTCTTCGACAACTTTGATTTCTTCTTTTAAACTTTCTTGCTCTTTTTTATCCGTAGTTTTTTCGAGCTTCTTTTCTAATTCTTCTTTCGTTTTTTCGCTTTTTTCAAGTTCTTTTACCGCTTCACTCTTTGTTGTAGTCGTTTCTTCTTTTTCTTCTTTTTCTTTATTATCTGCGTTTTTATTTTCGCTAACCGTTGTTTTTTCTTTATCTGTTTCTGTTTTGGTATTACCAGTGCAGGAAACAAGGCTCAATATGAAAGTTAAAGCCAACAGGATTGTCAATATTTTTTTAGTCATTTTTCTTTTCTCCTTCAACTGTTTCTATACACATTTTGCATTTAGTTTAAGAAATAATGTCTTTTTTGTCTAATGATTAACTTTTTTAGAATGAATAAATGTATATCTATTTCTCCCTATTGCTCTCTATAATTCTATTTCATAATCATCATTTGTTTTTTGTCGAAAACAATTTAATTCAGTTTCTTTAAGTTCTTCTAGCTCACTTAACAATTCTTTTTCTATGCTCATAGCAGGGGAGATTATATCTAAAACATTATCTTTTTCATCTAACAATGATAAAGTTTCTGCCAAATGGCTTTTACGGCTATCTGTAATAGGAATATTTAATTTATTGCAAATTAAAAGTGAAATAGTATCAGCTTGCAATTCTTTATGAGCAGTAGGGATATTATCAATCTCTATATGACGATGTAATAGAGCATGACCTATCTCATGAGATAGTGTAACTATTCTTGCATGTTGATCAAGCTTATCGCTAATGATAATGGAATTTGTTAAAGGATTATATTTCCCCCTTATAGTTAATGCAGATGTAGAATCAATTGCAATTTCTATTTCATGGTTTTGAGCAAAATCAATTAAAATGTTTTCCTGCTCGTCTAAATTAAGCTTTGTATCTGTTGTGTAATTAAATATCTTAGGAATATCTTCGGCTGGAATATTGGTTTGCCCTATATCAAAAATATTTCCAATCTTAAACGAAGTCTTTTTATAACCCGCAATTAAACCATTTTTATAATCTCTTTTTTCAGCTGGTGTAGCCTCACTTATAAGTTTTATGTCAAACCCGCTTTTAGTAGGAATTTTAATAAAGGTGAGTGGAGTAGGAACAAAGATTTTTATAGCTTTTTCTCCTCTGTTTACGGAGTAACCTAAATCTTTAAAAAATTTAAATGAACCACAAAGACTAGCTCCTTTATTTTGTTCCATTATTAATGTCTGATTTTTAATTGAATAATTATAAAATTTTGAAGAAAACTCAAGAAATTCAAGGTAATCTTCGGGCGAATTTTTATAACTCTCTGCAAGCTCTGTAATTAAATTTTGCATTTTATCAGTCTGTTTTTTCAAGTTTTCTTTATAAACCTTTTTTTCTTTTTCCGTAAATTTCTTCAATTTTGTATCCGTCCTTTCTAAATAAAAAAAGGACTGCTTTCGCAATCCTAAACTTTTAGTGGTGTAGACCACTAATTTATGATGATATTAAAATCTATCTTTCTAAATCATCATATTCATATTTTATTTTCTCTTGTTTTGATGTATCTTCTTTATCAATTTTGTTCTTACACATTTTAGCAAACCACCTTGCTTTATATTCTTTATCTTCACTAAGATAATTAACTGTATCTCCAACAATGTAATGGTCAAGTAACTCAACACCTAGCATTTGAGCAACTTCAAAAGCACGTTTTGTAGATACAAAATCTTGAGAAGAAGGTTCGGTATTTCCAGAAGGATGATTGTGTACCATAATGATGCCATTCTGCGTTTCCAACATTTTATCTCGGTATACACTTGGTTCAGCAACTGCAGAAAAAACACCGCCCATTGAAGTAATATCAATGGAAACAATATTATAGTTTTCATCATAAGAGATGATTTGCACGTGTTCCGTTTTAAAGTTTAAATTTCCTAATACTAAAAATCGATTAATTTCATCCTTATCTATAAAAACATTTAGCCCTTTAAGCCGTTGCTGCAAATAGTAAAAAGAATATTCATCAAACCTATTTAATTGACGAAGGCTTAGATCATTCCCGTTAGACAAAAAGAAATCTTCTTGTAAAATATTATTATGCAAAGCTTCATGGTGATTATAAGTAAGAGGGGTACTCATATGCATCATACTTATTATTAAACTTGTATTTTCTGTTTCTTTTTGGATGCAAACAGCGTCTACGATTGGTACGCACAAAGATGCTAATTCTTTTTTAAACTTAATTTTCCAATTTTTTCTTTCCATTTCTGGCGAAGTGTTATCGACCAATATTGCGTTACAAAGCCCCTTAACGTTTATTTTTTCAAAAACACTGACAAAATCCTCATTATCTTTAAACTTAACAAAACTAATTGCCTCTTTTTTTGAATTTAATCCAATTAAAGTGTAACCATTTTCATCAGGAATAAAACCGTTTTTCACGATAGAAGGGTAAGCTTTTTTAGTAGAACACATATCTAATTTAGAGCTTGGCACTACATTATAATCATCATAAAAAGCAATTAATTCTTTTACACTTTCATCACCTTTTTTCATTTTTTTATAAAGTTCTTCTTTTGAATTGCAATGAAAAAAATCATATAAATTTTTATTAGACAATTTGATATTCTCCTTTTTTTGACAAATCTAATTGTTCGAATAGTTCACGGATTTCAGTGATTAAAGGCTGTTGATTATTTTCATCTAACACCATTCTTAAAAGTTGTATTTCGTTCTCACAGCCTAAATATAATATTAATTCTTCCATTCTTAAATTCCTTCTTTCTAAAATAAAAAAGGACTGCTTTCGCAATCCTTGATTTTTAGTGGGATACACCACTAATTTTATTTGAAAAAACAATTTCTAACCAATTATTTAATCCAGTATATTAAATATCTAATGTTGCCATTATTAAGAAGTCCTTCTCCTATAAAGTACCCCGATATATTATGTTCTTTTGCCATTGCAGATAGGTTTGTCCTAGCAAAATCTGTCGCTTTATCATAATCATTAAATGTTTCTTTATCTACATTAAAAATAGATAAATTTGCATGACTATAAGCAGCAGGATAAGTATCTGGTAATTCCACTAAGTCCACACCTGCTATATTGTCCAGCTGTTCTTTCTTATTATTAAGTTTTGTATATAGTTCTTCCCATTTCTCAGAAAAACAATATCTTTCATCATTTAAGACTTCTCCAAGCCTTTTTAAAAAAATATTTGTTTCAGTTGCTTCAAGCTTTATTTCTATATCTGATAAAGCTATTGTTATTACACCATTAGATATATCAACCATATTAGGTTCTATGCTTTCCCCCAAGGAGAGAGCATCATTAATAACACCATTTTTGTTATAAAGATTGTTATACGTATTGGAATCATAATAATAAATCCCACTATTTTGAGTATTGTTGTTAGAAATCGCATATAATTCTCCTTCCTCTAATGTTATAAGTATTGCCATCTCATTATTCTCTTCTATTTTTGTTGTAGCAATGGTTGATTTCAATGTTTCTTTTTCTATTTCCAATTCTTCCTCATGTAAATTTTCACTGGATTTTTGAAGTGAAGTTTCGACTATGTCGCTTTTTTTTGATTTATCATAAATAACTACAACAACAATTGAGATTAACAATACAAAAATGGCAATAATTAGCGCTACCTGACTTTTTTTAATCCGATAACCAACATTTTGTAATTCACGCATTGTCCTCTGCCTCAACTTTTTTATTTTAATAACTCCAGTATTCTTTCAATCATTAAATAATCATCTTTTGAAATAATGTATTCAAACCCATCATCTAAATTAGATTTTATTTTCAGAATAAAATTCTTTTCTTCTATATATTTATTTTCTTTAATTTTCTTGTTTTTGGGTTTTTTAAATTTGGTAGCTTTTTCTTTAGCTTCAACCAAGCTCAATTTACCGTTTTTAAAATCTTTCATATCTTCATCATTCAGGTTATTGTTGATGTTAAGATAATCCGCTAAGGTTCTCTCATTTAAGCCTGTCGCTTTTGCCAGCATTTGCCTAGTAGATATGCCTTTATATTCTTCTCGGTTATTCCATTTTTTCTTTTTAATAAGTGGCTCTAATTCTTCAATCTCTTTCAGTCTCTCTTGTGGCGTTTTGTTTCTTACAAGCAAATTAGTTGTTATCAGAGATATTTGAATATCAATATCATCAGATAACTCTCGATTGACTATCATCGCAGGTACTTCTTTTAGTCCAGCTCTTTTAGATGCTTCAAAACGCCTATGCCCTGCAACTATCTCGTATTTATTATAGAATTGTAAATGTGGAACAATTAATAAAGGTTGTAAAACTCCTTCTTTTTTAATAGATTCACACAAAAGATTAAAATTTTCCGTTTCCTCAAAATCATCATAAATTTCTTTATTTTTATCATTCGGTATTAAGTCAATTGTTTTAACATATGTTACTTGGTTTTTATTGGTATCTTCTTTATTTTTTTTAAAATTTTTAATATTACTTGATACTTGATTAATATCCATACCTTATCCTTTCTTTAAAATCTCCTGTGCTAAACTCATATAATCCATAGCAACATTATTATTTGGATATGGTATAGCAATCGGTTTTTTCATTGTGATGGATTTCTCAACATCAGTTGAATGACGAATTTTTGTTTTAAAAAAAGGCTCCTCTAAATATTCAAGCTGATTAACAATGTATTTACTAATTTGCAACCTCTCATCAATAGAAGTTAATAAAGCACCCATTAGCTTTAAATCATTAGAAATACCAGAGGTTTTTATTTTTTCAATTGCATTTAACACAGAAAGAAAACCCTCTAAAGCAAATTCCCCAGCACGAATAGGTACAATAACATCCGTTGAAACAGTCAAGGCATTAGCTGTTATTTCTTCAAGTTGTGGCGGACAGTCAATAAGAATGTAGTCATAATCTAGCGATGCTGTTAATAATTTTCTTTTCAAAAATAATTGAGGTGGCATAAGACTTTCTGCTCTAAGAGTAGCATTAGCTATACTAAATTTTTCATTACAAGGAATAAGATCAAGATTAAGATAATCCGTTTCAACAATAATTTCTCTTATCTGAATTTCACCAAACATCAAATCCCCTATTTGGTATTTGTCTATGTTATAGCGATTAAGATATTGTGTTGTATTAGACTGCTGATCCATATCGATAATTAATATCTTTTTGTTAGCCATCGCCAAAGAATATCCTAAATTTACAGCTGTAGTTGTTTTACCTACACCGCCTTTGTTATTAACAATACTGATTATTTTCATCTTTATTTACCCCCCTTAAAATTAAAAAGGGATTGTTTTTACCAATCCCTCAAAAAATATAACAACTTATAATCCAAGATTAATGAATTAAAATTCTAATTATTTTCTTTTTTTATTTTTTATGCTTGTTTTAACCTTTTTAATAATTTGTGTCTAAATTGCTTCTCGTAATTTCGTTGTTTTTGAATTTTGTAATTCAAGCCAAGTTATCAATTCGGCTTCATGCTGTTTTTGTGAATGATTGTAGATATTTACGGTTGTTGATACTTTTTCATGTCCTAATCGTTCTGAAACAGCTACTATATTGATTCCACTATTAAGGCACAATGTTGCATGACTATGCCTTAAATCGTGTACTCTAATCCTTTTAACCCCAGCCCCTTGTTCACCTTCACGCATAGCATCTTCTAATTTTTGTTTTGACCAGGGGATAATAAAATCCGTCGTTTTAATTTTGCCTTTGCTTTTTTCACACCATTTTTTATATTCTATCAAATCATCAACTAGAAATTTTGGTATTGCAATTGTACGGTATGAAGAGGAACTTTTTAGTCCTGTAAAAGACCATGACTTTGTTTCTTTTTTAAAAGCCTTATTAATATCTAACAAACAACCAGATTCATCCAAATCAGACCAAGTTAGACCATACATTTCATTTTTACGTAGCCCTGTCCAAAACAACAAAGAGATTGCCATTTTATATGTTTTGTTTGTAACATGACTTATTACTCTTTGATATTCCTCTAAATTCCAAGTTTGCATTTTTTTCATTCTTTTTTTGCTACCAATAGTTCCAGCAATTCGACATGGATTTCCTAGAACTTCGTATCTTGTTTCAACAAAATTAAATAATGCCGAAAAAGACATATGTATGGCTCTAAGTCTTACCTCACTTAAATTCTTTCTCAATATAAGTCCATGCCAATGATCAATATCAGTAACCGTTATATCTTTATACTTTACATCTTTAAAATACGGTAATATATGATTTATATATATTACATTTCGAGTTCTTATTGAACTTTCTCTCATTTTAGGATTTCTACATTCTTGATAAATTTCCCATACATCTGAAATTGTAGCCACATTAAAATTGATATCATCCATATTTCTTCTCCTTATAATTTATAGACATAAATCATAAATGAAAATTTCGAATAACAAACTAATTTTATAGGAAAAATTAATATTTTATTTGAAAAAGGAATATATGACAAATGGAATATATTAAAAATTAAGTCCCATGCTCTCCGCCAATTTTGTTAAAAGCCTTGTTATACAAGGCTTTTTTAATTCCAGTGATACTACTTTGATACTAAAAAATTTAACAAATAAAATATCAAATACTTCGTCAAAATTTGAATTCACTTAAAATTGGTATAGATTTTTTCCTTTTAAATTTCAAATCTCTTTTTTCTTCATCTTTGATTAACATAATCAAATCACTTTTTTGTTCAATATACTATCCCGATACCACATTGAAAATAATTAATATATTAACACTGTTATTGACCTTGTTTACTTTGCTCCAAATGAACCAGGTTTTTTAACCCATTTTTTATCTGTGCTTTCTTTTATAAAAAAGCGTGTTATCTCTCCACAGTCCAGGCATATATCACAATACATTTGTGCTACACCTGTTAATAACCCTTTACTAAATCTGGGTCCGATAGTTCCTGTTTCAGCAGATTTTCCAATTGAAACGCCTTCTTCAATATTCTTGCTACCACATCTTGGACAATTCATTTACACTTTCCCCATGTTTGTACTAAAAAGCATTGATTAAACGGCAATATTATTAATCATTCCTGGTATATTGGCCAATATACCAGGATTAAAAAGTCTAAAATCATTTCCATATCATTGTAGATAATTGTAGATGGAAAATCTTAAGCAAGAGAGTTAACCACTTCTCTCGCTTCATGCAACGCTTCAATAATATGACGAGGTTCACGACAATCTCCTATACAATATACTGGAACTTTTCCTTGTAATTCTTCCATAAAATTCGGCTCACTTTTCATGCCCATGGCGAGAACTACCGTTTCACAAGGAATTTCTTTTTGCGCGCCTTCTACTTCAACAATAACACTATGGTCAGTTACTTCCAGCAACTTCGTGCCGACCATGACCTGAATGTTCTGATTACGCGTGACCATTTGCGTCAGCATGATTTCATTCATATAAAAAATCGGTTCTGGTAGCAGCTTGTCAGCCATTTCAATCATAATAATTTTTTTACCACGTGGAGTCAGGTGTAAAGCAGTCTCGCATCCAACCAATCCCGCTCCTACCATAACCAGATTTTCACCTAACGTGGCTCTATCCATCATTGCATCGATAGCCGTAACGACATTATCTCCATCAATTCCCTTAATTGGAAATTTTTTTGACTGCGAACCAGTCGCGACGATAACAGCGTCAGCACCATATTTCAAGATATTTTCAACGGTTGCTTCTTTATAATACTTTACGTTTATTTGATTCTTAATAATCTGACGGCGATACCACTGTGCAAGTTCATTCACCTCAAGTTTGAATGAAGGCCGTCCCGCAGCATTGATCATGCCACCCAAACGATTAGATTTTTCCCATAACTCAATATGATGACCGGCTCGTTTAGCATCCAACGCTGCTGACATACCTCCAGGACCTCCACCGATAACTAATACCTTCTTTGGGTTGATAGCTTTTTTGAGCAGCATTTCGGTTTCCTTGCCTGCCTCAGGATTTACTGTACACACAATATGTTTCCCAGCCGTAACTTGGCTTAT
This sequence comes from Clostridiaceae bacterium, assembly GCA_012518845.1. Taxonomy (GTDB): domain Bacteria; phylum Bacillota; class Clostridia; order Saccharofermentanales; family DTU023; genus UBA5436. The sequence goes on along the minus strand of JAAYRJ010000185.1, from coordinate 4,640 downwards.
ACACTCGTTGCAGCCAATGCAGGGTACAATATCATCAGGACGATTTTCAGAAAGCTTGTTTGGAAGATAAGGATCGGCTAGCAAACCACGACCTACCACAAGAAAGTCAGTCTTACAGTCAAGCAATGCGTGTTCTCCCTTATCAAGATCTCCCAATTTTCCGTCTGTCGCCACTGGAATCAAAACATGCCGCTTGATAATTTCTGAAGAGCGCAGCTGAAATACTTGCTCTTGCTGATAAGTGGGCGGCATCGCAACATAATGATTTTCAAACGAACCCGCGTCAACATGCAAAAGATCAACACCAGACTTCTCCAGCAACTTAGACAACTCAACCCCTTCTTCAATACGCCTGTAGCCTGGCATGTCGATATAATGACAAGGAGTGTATTTAACAATTAATGGATAGTCGTTCCCGCATACCTCTTTTGTAATCTCAATCAGTTCACGCAGCAGACGAAATCGATTCTCTAATGTCCCACCGTATTCATCGGTTCGGTGATTAAATACTTCACTGAGGAACTGATCCATCAGATAACCACCGTAGGAATGAATCTCGATGGCATCCGCGTTCAAATCAACCAATTGTTCAACGGTTTCGCGATATCCTTTTTTAAGGTCCCCTATTTCTTCTATCGTCAAGGCATGGCAGGTTACACTCGGGTCATACATTGCTGGTATTTCAGAGGGTGCAACCGGCAGACCAGGATACTTTATGGAACCTGGCATGATCCTTCCATATCCAGGAACAATTTGGAAACAGGCCTTGCATCCGCATGCCTGTATGTCTTTGACGAGCTTCTTACTTAACTCGTAATTTTCATCTGTAATCGTCAGCGAAGGTGCACTCATTTCCAGGTACTCTTTAATGAATATTGGAATCATCACCATGCTTGCTCCTCCGCGTGCGCGTTCCATAAAATACGCATAAGAGCGAGGTCCAAGATTGTCGATATGGCTGCCCATTGGCGCATAGATCAGCCTGTTTTTAAGTTCTAATTTTCCGATTTTACCGGGTGACATCATCATAATATTTTTCTCCTTCATTGTTACAATTAGTTTTTGAATATAGTTTTAAAGAATGTACAAATAAGCTGCCGACTTGGCATTACGTTTAAGAATCTGATTGACCTTTGTCTTAAAATTATTTCACACTATCTACCTTTAATCAATATCCACAAGAAATTCCATAAATTCGGTATTGATATTTAGGTGCAAGATTATACCCCTAATACCCATCTCTTCCGCATGACCTTTGAATGAGATTTGATTTATTAATATATTCAAATATTGGATCTTAATTCAGAATACAAATATTTATGTATTGTTAAATAAACAACATAAATATAAATTTACTCAACAACCTTTCCTGTGTTATTATTTATGTATCTTTATTAGCAGCTGATTTTAAAAGAGAATAATTAAATTGACACTATTTATTGGCCAAGAAATGGCTATAAATATTAGGATACTAACAATAATATTCAAAACAAAGGAGCGATTGCTATGTTTAATTTAAAAGGACGTGTATGTGTTATTTCCGGCGCTTCATCTGGTTTAGGCGCACAAATGGCTAGAGGTTTTGCTGAACAAGGTGCTGATCTTGTTATCACAGCCAGAAGACTAGAACGATTAGAAGCTCTTGCTGATGATCTCAGAACTCTAGGGGTTAAAGTTTTACCAGTTCGCTGCGATGTCACTGACACGGAATCCGTTAATGCTTCTGCTGATACTGCTTTAAAAGAATTTGGGAAAATTGATATTTTAATTAACTGTGCTGGTTCAGCTGCCAATGCAGGTGTACTGAATATGACAGATGATGAATGGGATTTCACCATGGACGCTGACTTAACCAGTGTTTTCAAAGTTACCCGTGCTTTTGCTAAAAACATGAAAGAAAACGGCTACGGACGAATCATCAATATCGCTTCTATGTATGGAATGGTTGGCAACACAGCGATAGATACCGTTGCTTATCATGCTTCAAAAGGTGGCGTTATCAACTTTACAAGAGCAGTTGCTGCTGAGTTGGCAAAATACAATATCACCTGTAATTCCATTTGTCCCGGCTATTTTGCAACTGAGCTTACACAAGCTACTTTGGACACAGAAGAATTCACGAGCTATATGAAAGCCACTGTACCTCTTGGACGTTATGGCAATGAGGGCGAGCTCAATGCTGCTGCTATCTTCCTCGCAAGTGATGAAGCTTCTTATGTCACTGGTGTTATTTTACCTGTTGACGGAGGTTATACTGCTGTTTAATTGCTCGACATAAAAAGTTTAATTTAAATTTTATCAATAATAAAACCGACTTATTTTTTATTTTTTAAGAATCAAGCCGGTTTTTTTATAGATAAGCTATTCTACAATATTTATTTTATAAAGAAAGGAAAAAGATTTATGAAATTATCAATACACGGTCAATCCTGTGTCATGATTGAATTAGAAAATAAGACTCGCTTAATTATCGATCCATTTATTACTGGTAATCCACTCAGTGATTTAAAAGCATCGGAAGTCAAGGTGGACTATATTTTAATCACCCACGGACATAATGATCATATTGGCGACACAGAATTAATCGCAAAAAATAATCATGCTTTAATTATTGCTAATGTTGAAATCTCTGATTATTTTAAGGCAAAAGGTTTAAATGTTCATGGTATGAACTTAGGCGGTGGTTATGAATTTGATTTTGGTCTAGTAAAAATGGTACGCGCTGATCATTCCAGTAGTTATCGCGAATCATCTGGCATGACAATACCAATGGGAAATCCTGCAGGCTTTATTCTTAAATTAGAAAACAAATATATTTATCATGCAGGTGATACTGCCCTATTTAGTGATATGAAACTCTTTGTAGAAGATAATCCGATTGACTTAGCTTTCTTACCAATTGGAGATAATTATACAATGGGTCCAGAAGATGCGATTAAAGCATGTCGTTTTTTAAACCCACATAAGATGATCCCAATACACTACGATACCTTCGATTTAATTAAACAAGATCCTACTGTACTAAAAGATGCTTTGCCAGACATCGTTCAAATACCAGAAATTGGAGAAGAGATTATTTTATAAGGAATTGTTCTCAGGCAAGAAAACCTCAGGAGAAAAACACTCCTGAGGACTTTTAGTATCATAGATAATCACTTGATTGAACGTCATCTAGACAAAATTTACGTTCATAAGATTATCTCAAAGCAAACAATATGGAACGAGTTCTGTGGGTATAGTCATCAATTTTTCCCACATCATTTCTATCACTTCTGATGCTGTATCTCAAATATTGATGCCTTGTTTATCGTTATCAAGCTATTTTTTTCTAACTTATCACATATTCAATTATTGCTAATAACCATAAATGCAATGGATAAAACACATAGAATAGATATTTATTAAATTTATTATTTGGACCTCTTTCGCCATTATATAATAAAATAAATGGTACAACCAGTATCAATAAAAAGTCCGAATTAAACATCAGCATATTTATTGTCATTTCCAAAGTATCCATTTGCTGGAAAGACATGATGAATAACAATATAGATAAGATTGAATATCCTATGATTGTTTTTTTCATATTGCCTCTAAAGAAATATGTTATGAGTATAAAAGGTATCAAGGCAATGCCACCTTCTGTAAGTAATCCGAGTGGTATTAAAACAATAGCTAAGATCCTTAATCCCCATTTTAACTTATTTTGACTGTCTTTACTGAATTCAAGCAGATTGATTATGGTAAGTCCTAAGGCCAGTGTCATAAAAATATTATTACTAACGATAATACCTTTCGGACTTAGAATTTTGTTTAAAACAAAATTTCCTATTTCCATAAATATGGCCCAACCAAACAATCGAATATTATATTTTAATTTATACTAGTATGAAAGAGACCTTCTACTAAAAAAATCCAAATAACGGTGCTACAAATCTTGATAAAGGATGAAACCAAAGTGGGAAAAGCGTATTAAAAGCAAAGTACAAATGATCCATTAACATCACAATAAGTGCAATGATTTTAAGCTGAAAGCTATTAAGTTTTTTCATCTATTTTTATTCTCCAAATAATTCAAATTTCAAAACATTTAATTTGTTAATGCCTATCTTACATTTAAATTAACTAAGGAATTGTAACTTTCGCACTTTTTTATGGTACAAAAAAATATACCCATGGGACTATCATTGCAATGTTGTTTTTATCAATTTAATAAGGGTTTATAAGGATACAACAAATAATTCTATATCTTCTATGTTAGGATTTTTCGTATCAGAAATAATAAAAAATAAGTGGTCCACTTTTCAATTGATACTTCACAATTAGTGGACCACTATTTTAATTACAAATACTTAAAGTTGAATTTATCTTACTTTATTTGATAGAACAGAGTAATACAATTTTGGAACTGGCGGACTATTTAATAATGTTCGCCAGCTTCATCGAAGTGCGAATTTATATCCGGTCTCGACAACACTTTTTTGTTCACCTGACATTTAATTTTTCTCATTTTGCTGTCAGGTATTGGCTGAATTCTATTTTTTCTTGATTTGGTCCCTTAATTGTAAAAAACTTAACCCCATTTTCCCAAAAAGGCAAGAAATGCACGGTGTCCTGCGTCGTATTCATACCTGCTTCAT
>JAAYRJ010000184.1 GCA_012518845.1 Clostridiaceae bacterium | reverse complement strand
TTTAATCAGCTTTGAAATTATATATTGGTCTAATTATTTTTATAACTTCTGCTGTATCTTTGATATTGTCGACTATCTCTTCGAGTGGTTTATAGACCATTGGGCTTTCGTCAAGAGTTCTTTTATTTACAGAAGTTGTATAAATACCCTCCATTGATTTTTTATAATCAGAAAATCTAACTCTCTTTTTGGCTTGAGTTCGGCTCATAATCCTACCTGCCCCATGTGGCGCAGAATAATTCCAATCGGGATTGCCCTTTCCGACAGCAATGATACAACCATCTCGCATGTTAATAGGAATTAATAGTTTTTCACCTTTTTGGGCTGAAACAGCACCCTTTCTAACGATGTTAGAATCGTGATCAATATAATTATGAATAGTTTCAAAACTATCTTGTGCCTGTAAGTTCATAGAACCCAAAATAATTTTTGCTATTTGTTTTCTGTTCTTCACAGCATATTCCTGACAAATTTTCATATCATGTAAATACTGATCTCGATATTTGCCAGTTAAGTAACACAAATCTTTTGGTATATCCAGCTTTTTTGGCTTAAATGCTCTATTTAATCTTTTTATTGCTTTTGAAATTTCCTTTCTTCTACCTGTAGACTTATATTCTTTAATGATTTTTTCTTGTTGTTCAAACAATTCATCTTTACCTTGCATTAGTTCAACAGCTAATCTTTGATAATATTCTGCAACTTGTTTGCCGAGATTACGACTGCCTGTATGAATAACAAGATATTTTGTACCTGCATCATCTTCATCAATTTCAATAAAATGATTTCCCCCACCTAGAGTCCCAATACTACGTTCAATCCGTTTGGTATTGTTCAGTTCTCTGTAACAATACAAATCTTGTAATTTTTTATATTTAATACTTCTACCTGGATGAACATTAAAGCCACTGGGTACTCTAGCTCTAATAATTCTATCTAACTCCACCAGATCAATATCTACTTGACCTAATTCAATAGTTAACATCCCGCAGCCAATATCAACTCCTACAACATTAGGAATAACCTTATCTCCAAGATCAGCTGTAAAACCAATCACACAACCTTTACCTAAATGAACATCTGGCATGATCCGAACTTTACTTTCTGCAAAAGCTGGCTGATGCATTAGACGGTGAATTTGATCGATTGATGCTTCATCAATATTGTCTGTAAATATTTTTAAATCCATGTTTCTCCTTTTATTCATTAAACAATTGTAATTGCTTTTTAAAAATATCCATGCATTACATAGCATAACATGAGATTTCTCTATTATCGTTTTATTTGTTTTGAAAAAACAAAACTGCTGTGTATCTAGTAGCTCGTGCTACTTACCAGCATAGTTTGTTATGTTATAATTTTTAAAAGAACAAATGTTCTTTATTGTGCGAGAAAGCCAGGTTTAATAAAACAAATATTAAGCAATTTAAATAAAGATTTAATTATTAAAACTTTAAGAAAAGTATTGATTTTTTTGAGCGTATATCATAACATTAGCTTAGCAAAATATTTGCGAGTTAATCAGCCTTTGTTAGTACGCTCCCCGAAATAAGGGATCAGCCGAAAACAGAGGCTTTAGTTTTTTTAGGAGAATATATGAAGACTGCTGTGCTGGTAGATGGTGGGTTTTACAGAAAGCGAGCTTATGCATGTTTGGGAGATATTAGTCCTCAAGCAAGAGCCGATGAACTATTCACTTATTGCCTTAAACATCTCGAAAGCAAACAAGGTAAAAGTATTTTGTACCGAATTTTTTATTACGATTGTCCTCCTGTTAGAAAGAAAGTCTACCACCCTTATCTTAAAAGAACAGTCGATTTTTCTAAAACAGATTTATTCACGTGGACTAATGAGTTTTTTGAAGCACTTGCGATAAAACGTAAAATGGCACTAAGGCTTGGAATTATCAATGAAAACCAAGCTCATTATCAAATTAAAAATGACGTCTTAAAAAAGTTATTTAATGGCACAAAAAACTTTGAAGAAATAAATGAAAGTGATTTTATTTTCAGAGCAGAACAAAAGGGTGTGGATATGAAAATTGGTTTAGATATCTCCTCTCTTTCTTTTAAAAAGCAGGTCAATCAAATTGTTCTCATATCAGGAGACAGTGATTTTGTGTCTGCGGCTAAACATGCAAGACGTGAAGGAATTGATTTTATTCTAGATAACTTGGGTTCTAAAATTAAATCTGAACTAAATGTTCATGTTGATGGTATAGCTACTAAAGACAAGAGGTTTCTCTGGAAAAACTAATAGAAAACCCCTGAAACGCTTTCGTAACAAGGGTTTTTCTAATGGTATCCTCGCCGGGATTCGAACCCGGGACCTTCCGCTTAGGAGGCGGACGCTCTATCCAGCTGAGCTACGAAGACAAATTATTATTTCAATCTAACTGTTATTTTATAAAAAATCAATAAAAATTTTATCCCCTTATACTCCCGCATCTTCATACAAAGCTAAAACCATTTGTAAAGCAGTCAGCCCACTCTTGCCATCAGCCAAAATCTCTGTGTCTTTGACAATAGAAGTTGCTAAGTCCAAGTAAATGCCTGTGTGAGGATTAGCTAATTGTTTAAGATAGGAAAAGCCATTTTTTACAACAGTTTCCTTGATTTCATTTATTAAATATGAAGTTCTTTGTTCTTTACCATTTGCGTCTATTACTGAAAAACTAATTTTTCCAGCTAAAAGTGATGCTCTAATTTCGCCCTCTAGATATTTTACAAAAAATGATGCTTCTGGCCTACTAGGATCAGTATTAGTTGTACCTTCAAGCACAAACCAAATATTATCATCTAGTTCAAAAATACCAAAACCTAAATCTTCGGATTCCATTTCATGGATTTGGGTTGTAACAGCACCTTTAACAGAGATTAATTGGGGCTCACCTAAGAGCATATGCATTAAATCCATGGCATGAATGCTTTGATTCATAATCGCACCGCCATCATGCTCTCTCGTACCACGCCAAGCCGCTTGATCATAGTATGCTTGATCGTGACCCCATCTAACTTGCACATTACCAAAAAGCGGTTTGCCAAACTTGCCTTCCTTTAGATCAGCATAAAGCTGAGCCATGATTGGAAAATAACGATAAATATGACCCACCGCAATTTTTAATTGTTTGGTTGTCGCTAATTCTAGTAATTCTTCCGCTTCTTTTGCATTCATAGTGATAGGTTTTTCAATTAATAGATGACTTCCATTGCTCAAACCTGTTTTTGCCTGCTGATAATGAAGTCCAGAAGGAGTTGTAATAGCTAAAATATCGATTTTTTCATTGGCAAAAAGTTCTAATAAGTCTGTATAAAAAGCAATTTGATTATTACCTTTATAGTGTTTGGCAATGTTATTTTTTGCCGCTTCTAAAGGATCTACTAGAGCAATTAACTCTAAAATAAAATCCGTATTCTTACGGCTTTTATTAAAATAATTGATTGCTTTGAGATGTTTAAGTGCAACTCTACCACAACCGACTATTGCTACTTTTAATCTTTGCATATTTTCCTCATATAATCTTTTTATTTATTTAGTTTAACTTATTTGGAGTGAGTGACCTAATTTTTATCCACAATAAATTTGGTTTGTTTATGGTTCCTTTTCATTGTAAACTAAAAGACAAAGAAATGTGTGATCTACCCATTTCTTTAATGATTAATCTATAGAAACAAATGCTTTTCGTTATTAGAAAATGTATTTAATTAATAAATCACAAAAATCAATTATGAATTTTGAGGTGACTAATGGCAATATTAAATTTAAAAGAAGCTGCAATCAACGGTAAAGTTTCACATGGATCGGTCTTGATAAATTCTCCGCCAATGGTTCGTTCAGGCAAGAAAAACGACTATATGGTTGGTCAATTTTTGTCACCTGAAGAAAGTTACGATTTTAAAATTTGGGAAGAAGATATTTTTTCAATCGTACAGGCAAATGGAACTGGAATTTATGATGTAGAAGTTATTGGAGCAGAATTCAATGGTTTTTATTTTACTGTAAAAAAAATAGAGCCAAGTCATGATACAACTATTTCTAAGCACGATTTTTTACCTTTTATTCCTCGTGACTACATTAACAAGCAATGGCTAAACGCTATCAAGCGTCTCAAAAATAAAGGCGTCTCAGATAAATGCTGGGGTCTCGTTCAGGAAATCTTAGCAGATCCAGAATTAGAAAATCGCTTTACGATCGAAGGTGCTGCTGTTCATTATCATGACAATAAAATAGGTGGTTTAGTAAATCATACAACCAAAATGCTAAATATTTTAGTATCTTTATTCGACAATCACCCTGAATTACAGGAATGTGCAGATTTGATGGCTTTTTCTATTGTTGTCCATGATATTGGCAAAGTTTTTGAATATCGGGATTTAGCACCATCAGAATATTGGTATGCAAATCATCGCGTGCGTGGCATTGAGTTTTTAACAAAGTATAAAGATAAAATTATTGATATATATGATGAAACTTTTTATCGCCAGGTACAAAGTGTAATTTCAGGTCATCATGGTGATTTTGGTGATAGGCCTACCTCTGTCGCAGCTGGAATTGTTCATTATATTGACACTTTAGAAAGCCAAGTAACTGGCTTAATTGAAGCAATCAATACTGCAAAAGGGGATCGTA
>JAAYRJ010000183.1 GCA_012518845.1 Clostridiaceae bacterium | reverse complement strand
CTATCTATAGCCCACAAGAGACTACCTTTTCGCTTGCGATCCCTTATTGTTTCTGTTAACTCTAAATTGCGTCTTGCTGTTTGATCAAGAATCATATATTGCTCAACATTATATGGCTTAATATTATTGATTTCTTGTGGTAATTGAAATTGAGTTTCTTCGATGTAACGCAATAATGCGCTGCTAGCACCTGCCCATAAACTATAATCTTGATCTAATACAAACAAATGACGATAATTGTCAACAGTAGTTTGATCGAAGTGGCTGTCAGGTTGTACCGTCAGCGAAAGCTCATATTCTTTTTCGATGTGCTTACAAGCTGACGTGTCGTAAAAAGTCTGATTGCAAATTATTTCTGAAGGTTTAAATTTCGCAATTTCGTCCAAAAGTTTTTCTGTTGTCGTGCCATAAGTTATTTCTGATGTTTCAAATAAGCCAGTAGTAATATCGCATATTGCCAAACCATAATAATGTTCTTTTTGAAGTATTGAGGCTAAAAATGAGTTTTTTTGCTCATCTAAATAGCCTTGGTCTGTTAGGGTTCCTGGTGTGACTATTTTTACAACTTCTCTTTTTACAATTCCTTTTGCCTCAGCAGGATCTTCGACCTGTTCGACAATTGCAACTTTATAACCTCTTTTTACTAGCTTCATGATATAGTTATCAGCTGCATGATGTGGAACACCGCTCATTGGTGCTCTTTTATCTAGTCCGCATTCTCTGCCTGTTAAAGCTAGCTCTAACTCCTTTGCTGCTACCAAAGCATCATCAAAAAACATTTCATAGAAATCACCCAAACGGTAAAAAATTAAACAGTCTGGGTGCTGTTCCTTGACTGAAACATATTGTTGCATCATAGGTGTTAATTTTTGATCTTTTATCTCATCAAAGGTTAACATCGAAAGCGGTCATCTCCCCCTCTATTGAAAAAGTTTTTGCTTTTGTTAATTTTACTAGGCAATATTTCCCCTCAAAATAGTCGCCGTTTAGCCCTTCTTGGTTAATAGCAATCTCGGGTAATCTTTTTCTAATCTCTGCTGGAATAGATATATTTATCAGTCTAAAGTCAGCTGTACGACCTGTTAAAATATTATCATCGCCATGACTAATTCCTTCTAACAAAATCTCTACTTCTTTTCCTATAACGGATTGATTAGAAGCTAAACTGTGGGCATTTTGTAGCTCCACTAAACGATTAAATCTTGCTGTAATAGTATCTTGATCTATTTGATTATCATATTCTGCCGCAGGCGTACCTTCTCTAGGTGAATAAATAAAAGTAAAGGCACTATCAAACTTAACCTGTTTCATTAAATCCAGTGTATCCTCAAAGTCTTCCTCGGTCTCTCCTGGGAAACCAACCATTATATCTGTGGTTATTGTTATTTCCGGTCTAGCTTCACGTAAAGCTTCAACTATTTCTAAATAACGTTCACGATCATGGCGTCGACGCATTGCTTTTAAAATATTGTTTGAACCAGATTGTAATGGAAGATGCATATGTGGTTCAATATTGTTGTATTTGCCAATAATGTCAATTAGTTGCTGATCAATATCACGCGGGTTCGGACTCATGTAACGTATTCTTTTTAATTCTTTATTTTGAGCTACTGCTTCAAGTAATTCTGCAAAATTTGTTGGCCCTTCTACCTTACCTCGCAAATCTTTGCCCCAGGCATTTACATTTTGACCTAAAAGCATTACTTCAGTATATCCTTCTGAAATAAGCTCTTGAATTTCTTTTAGAATTGATTTATAAGAACGGCTCGACTCTCTACCTCTAGTATATGGAACGATACAAAAGGTACAAAAATTATCACAGCCATACATAATGGAAACAAGCCCCCTAAATTTTCTTGATCGCGCCATTGGTAATTTTGTTTGTTCATGCCAATGATTTTCTTCTGAAACAGCGATGATCCGTTGATTGTTACAAATGGTATCCCATAACAATAATGGCAAACGATAAATATCATGCGGACCAAAAATCAAATCAACAAAAGAAAAGCTTTTTTTTATTTTCTCAATATGTTGATCCTGTGTCATCATACAACCACATAAAATTGTTATTCTATTTTTATTTTCATTTTTTAATGTTTTTAGAATACCTAAATGCCCAAATAATCTTGTATCAGCATTCTCTCTAATACTACAGGTATTAACAGCTGAAACATCTGCTTCTTCGTAACTTTCTGCAAGCACAAAGCCTGAAGCTTCCAAAACTCCGGCAATAATTTCACTGTCATTCTCATTTTGTTGACAGCCAAATGTTTGAATAAAATAAGTAGGACGTCTTCCCCACTCAATACTTAGCTGCTCGACATAGGATTTTAGGCTTTGTATATATGCCTGCTGTGAATCTGTCTCTAACTTATCTAATTTTTTATCTAGAATTTTGTACATGAAATAATGTTCCTTTATAAATTATAATCTTACAAGTCATCAACATCTTCGTAAAATGACTGATCTTTAATTATATATTAGAATAGGAATTAATTCACTATTTTAGCTTTAAGAAATCTTTGGAAAAGCCATTTTAAGCTTGATGTATTCTGTTTAACAAAATTTTCAGATTGTCTATAAACATCCATTAATGTTTCCATTTCATCTTCAGAGACTGAAATTTCAGCATATAAAACTTTTTCAATTGCACGATATGCAGTTAATGTATCCTCTTTTTTCCACTTGAATTTTCTCATCATTAAAGCAATATTTTTTAAGATTGTAGTGCTATCTTCCAAAGGCTCAAATTGAATTTCATACAGCTGCTTTAAATCATTCCAAATAAATAAAATAATCGTTGTACTGTCATTATTAAGTTTTTCTCTTAAAACACTTATATCATGACGTTCTTCGAATCTTTTCTTTCGCCAAAGTAAGAACAAAACAATCAAGCCAATTAGAACAATTGCTATTATGCTGATTAAAATAATCTTGTTAAATACATCCTCTGATTTCTTTTCTTCGGTTATCATTTGATTAACATGGGATGTGGTCGGAGAAGTTGTTTCTGTAATTTGTGGAGGTGAAGTTGTATGAGTTGGCTCATTTTGATCAGATGCTAGTTCTTCTTCTTTTGCTTGATCTCTTTGAATTGCATCTAAACCAGCTTCAGGAGTTGCATCAAAAGGTAACCAACCAAGTTCATCAATTTTTATTTCAGTCCAAGCATGAGCTTGATCTGTCGTAACTACTCTTTCATAGTTGATATCAGTTGTTTCTTTGCTTTTTATCCCTTGAACAATAAAACCTTCAACGTAGCGTGATTCAAAGCCAGCTTCACGTGCTAAAATTGTTAAAGCCGTAGCAAAATAAGTACAGTAACCAGATTTTGTTTGAATAAAATGTTCAAATAAATCTTGCTCCTGAGAAATTTCAGATACGGATAAATTGTAAACAAAATTTGTTTTTAAATAATCAACAATCAAACGCAACTGAGTAGCTTTATCTAAATCATCTCGATAAACAATATCTGCTAAATTTGGTTCATGATTTTCTAAAAATTCTTGATAACTTACTTGATTTGTCATTGTTTGATCAGAAAAAGAAATTTTTCCGGCCTGATAATCATTGATTAAATTATCAAAGTACTGGTTTGAAGATGCTAAAGTTGAAATTTGACCAACAACGCCGTAACCAATCTGAGGTATTTCTTTTGAAGCATATAGCTGTCCAGCCGGATTAAAATAATACAAACCCTCAAGCTCTTCATTTGAGTTTTGCAGTTCATCGGAACTATCATTATTTTCTGCATCCAAAGAATAAAAATCGATAATTTCAACAGGCTTGCCACCATGAAATATTGCTTGTATTGGTTGGTAAATTGGTTCAATAATAATTCTGGAATCTTTGAAATAATTAGCAAAATCTTCATCAGATAAAGAACTTCTTTCACGATATGTAAAAGCGTCTTTTTGTTGATTTATTGGAGCTTCATTGTAAAAGAGATAGTTTTTGTTCATTGATGAGGCATACCAAATATTTTTGTCAAATTGATTAAATACTGTGCCACGTAAATAAAATGGTTCAGCTGGACCTGTTACCTCCATAAAAGGAAGATGTTGTTGCTCAATAGGTCCACCTAATTGAACATTTTGTGGGTAAAAACCAGCATCACGAATACTAAATTCAAAATAACGTACAGTGTCAGGCATATTTTGATTAGATTTAACTAATTGGTCAAGATAACGATTTACCTTGGCATTAAAGAAAAGATCGGTTGGTAAAACTGATTGTAAGGCAAATAAAACTACTAAAACTAAAGCAATTAAGACAAAGGGTGGAATTTGCCAATTTTTCATCAAAGAAATTTGCATATCACCTTGTCTAGCAAAAGTTATTAAAATTATTATTAAGCCAACAAAAAATACAATAATATCAAACTCTATTCTTTCATTTCTAATAGAAATTAGATAAGGTAGCACCCAAATTAATGTTAACATTGTTGGCATAGGTTTAATAAAAATAAAAACAGTAGAAATTATTATTGCTAGAATTGCGAAGTAGGTTGGCAACATACGAGGCATCTCTATATTTGAACCAAGCATCCACTGAACAGATGAATATATATCTTGTGTGTGCCTTGTCAAAAAGTCAAAAATAGGCATTCCAAAAGAATTCCTAAATAATATACCGCTAGTTATTCCTAGAATTCCAAGTCCTAAGACTGGTAAACCAAAGCGTTTAGGGAATATGGAAACAAAAATTAACAAGATTAACAGAACAAATTGCTCAAGCAAGTAATTACTTGCTTTGTAATTTAGTGCCACAGTATACATTATTTGATTAAACCAAAGAATTGAGAAAACAAAAGCAAGCAATGCATAAAAAACTGCATTCAGAGATAATTTTAATAAATCTATATTTTTTTCAGTATTCTTTGAATCTTTTTTTTGAATATTTGCAATATAGGTAGCTTTATTTTTACTCATAGACATTTGCCTCATGCGTTTTGGCGATTTCTACATTAATTCCATTGGTTGATAATTTTTCAATTTGACTTTGAATCAATGTTTCATCTACATCTTCATCTATAACATAGACTAAAAGCATTGCACCAATATGAGGACGAATATTTCTTAAATCGGCTATAAGTGAATCATTTAATTTGTATGTCAAGAGATAGATCAAATTTTGTTCATTATCAAATCGTTCATCGGCAAGTTGTTCTTGAAAATCTATAATTCTTTCAAAGGGTATGAATGCTAATTGTTTTTGTAAAAGATCAATTTCATTCATAGTACTTACTTCTTCTACTACTAATTCTGGCTGGTAAGTTTTTAAGCGGACTGTTGCTCTATTGCTTAAGAATATTTGCATAGCAGTGTAGCTATGATCAAGCATAAAATTTCGCTTTCTTAACAATTTAGATTGATCTTTATCAGAAGCTAAGTTTACTTCAGGCAAATTTAAAAGAACTGTAACTGTTCGATCATCCTCTTTATCAAATTCTTTTACCATCCATTCCTGCATTCTAGCAGATAATTTCCAATGGATTAATTTTAAAGAATCGCCGGCTTCCATACTTCTAAAACGTGAAATTTCATCTAACAATACATGACTTTTGCCGGCAGGAAACTCACCGGCTTCTAATTGATTACTTAAATATTGTTTATAATCAGTAGCCTGTTCCTCTTTTGGAAGCACGATAATATTAGGACTATCTAAATCTTTTTCTGAGAATAGTTTGATTCTAAAAAATCCAAAAATATCGTTCGCATAAATTGCTAAATTACTAAAATTAAATGGTCCTGAATATGCAGAATCTGCAACAATACGCAGAGTCTGGCTACTTTTTTGTGGAATTAAAATTTCAGATTTGAGTTGTCTATCCTGATTTATTATCTTTGGGAATTTTATTTTCACTTGAATAAAAATCGCTTGAATCAAACTATGATTAATAATTTCAAAATCCCAAAGTGCATTTTCACCCCTAACTATATAATCTTGTTGAGTGGATATTTCAACAGATATTTTTCTTTTAGTATAGAAGCTATATAACAATGAAAATATAGGCATAATTAACAAAAGCAGCATTAAAATTAGCATGATTTTATGTTGCACTAGATTGTTAAACAAGAATCCAATAAACAGTGCCAGTAACCAGAAAATAAATCTTGGTTTGATCATATTATTTCTCCGGAATAGGTACCTGTTTGAGTACAGAGTTGATAGCATCTTCTTCTGTAATTCTCTTGAGGCGACTTTCTGGATTTAATGTAATACGATGCGAAAGAACATTTAGCGCTAATGCTTGTACATCATCAGGTCTTACATACTCTCGTCCTAATAGCAAAGCATGACTTTTAGCAGCTTGCATTAGCATCTTAGATGCTCGCGGACTGGCACCCAATTTAATATCTGGATGTCTTCTTGTTGCTGCCGTTAATTCACTAATATAGTACATGACAGATTTTGCACAATGCACAAGTTGAACTTGGTCACGCATCCAAATCACATCTTCGCTATCCGCAACTCCATCTAAACTTGGTATTTCTGAATCATCGGAATACAATTCTAAAATTTCTACTTCTTCTGTTATAGTTGGATAGCCTAAATCAATTTTTAACATAAATCGATCTAATTGCGCTTCTGGCAAAGGATATGTGCCAACATGATCAACTGGATTTTGTGTAGCTAAAACAATAAATGGTTGTGGAACTTGATATGAAACTCCATCTACCGTTACTTGATTTTCCTGCATGACTTCAAGCAGAGCAGCCTGTGTTTTAGGTGATGTTCGGTTAATTTCATCTGCTAAAACAATCTGACTCATAACTGAACCTGGTTGGAATTCAAATTCGCCAGTTTTTTGATTAAATAGATTAAAACCAGTTACATCCGAAGGCATGAGATCTGGTGTAAACTGGATTCGCTTAAAAGATAAACTTAAAGATTCAGCCAGTGCTGATACCAACGTAGTTTTGCCTATACCCGGTACATCTTCTATTAAAACATGACCTCCTGCTGTTAAAGCAATTAACAGCAGTTTTATCACATTTTTTTTGCCAATCATCACACGATTTATATTTTCTTCAATATATCCACTAAGTTCTCTAAATCTTTGTAGTTCAATATTCATTTCAATGTTTTTCATATCATCTTCCTATAAAATTACCTATAATTCTTCTTTCTTAATTTGTCTCCTGATAGTCATTTTTCGCAAAGTGAATTTCCGAATTCTTGTTATAGTGTACTCGCAACTTACTTCTTACTTCAGGACTTTTTGCAAATTTTTTAAAATGTTTTGCATCTGATGCTTGAATTAACACAATTAGATCGGTATTCATTCGTCTATTTTTAGATTTGTTATTTGATTTAAGTGAAATTAACAAAATATTTTTTTTCCTTAAGTAATTGGTATCACTAATAAGATTTTTAACATAAGTATAAACAGACATCTCAGATGTTCTGTTTAGTAATGTATGAATACGATCATCAGAAAGCTCTAACAAATCACTACCCTTTATAGATAGCATTCCATCTATTTTCTCTAAAGAGATTTGAGTTTCTTGTTGAGTAGAGAAAAACATCAATGATTCCCTCCTAGTTAAACCAAGATAAAGATCTTGATTAGGAACCAGATTCAATCCTTCTAACAAAACAAATTTTCCTACCCATTTTAACTTAAATTGTGTAATTAAATTTTTAGTTAAAAGACTTGATCTTAGAAAATCCCTTAATTCAAAAAACAAACCTAAAATTGCAACAATAAAAAGTGGGATACTTAACCATAAGCTAAGGTTGGCATAAAAGGTTAAAAATAAACTTGTTAATAAAATGATTATGTAAATAATATACATTAATAATCCTTTATTCTTAATACGTTTTATTATAACGGATTGCAACTCAATCTACCAGAAATTAACATGCAAATGAAACTCAAAAGTGAAAATAATCTTACAATATCACTACAAGTATAAAACATGCTTACCTAATCGAACTGTTCTTACATTATTCCAATCTACCTAAGTCCATAATTGTATAATAAACACTCAAATCAAAAACCCTTGAAATCTATCAAGGGTTTTAATTTGGCAGGGGAGACAGGATTTGAACCCGCAACCGACGGTTTTGGAGACCGTTGCTCTACCGTTGAGCCACTCCCCTATAATTATTATAACTAGTCAAACTGGTGCCGGAGATGGGACTTGAACCCATACGCCCTTGCGGACAACAGATTTTGAGTCTATCTCGTCTGCCGATTCCGACACTCCGGCGAATCACTAGCTAAATATAACAAAGTAAACTTTCTATGTCAATTTTATACTGCTTAAAAAGCATATGAAGATATTTTAACTTTATATTGATGTAAACTAATTGCTTCCCAGATTTTCTATTTTTTCAATTTGGAGATCTTTAATTTGATCAAATCCAATCCGATCTGTTTCTTCAACAGAAGCAATCTGCAAATCAAAGTACTCGATCAAAGTAATCGGTGATTGATACTGAAAAAAGCCTTCAAGATCGTTAATATAAGAGAGCTGGTCACGATTAAGTATCTCTTCTTTAATTACAAAATTATATGAGTTACCAACTTCAACTTTTCCTGCTAGAGAGGGGTTTAAGTATAGTATAAAGGGTTGTCCTTGGAAAAATCTAACAACTATATTGCCCGGTGTTACACCGTCAAGAACATAATCAGGCAAAATTTCTTCGACAATACAATCAAAAGAGCCCTTTACTTTTAATTTGTCCTTGCTAGAAAGCTTGCTTTTTTGTGTAGCGGTGGTCGACTCCTTTTCCACATTTTCTTCCTCTTTTACTTCTTCCTCTACTTCAACCTGTGTACTTTCTTCAGTTTTACTGGAGACGCTTTCTATTGTTCCAGCATTAGGTTCAGCATCAGAATTATTGTTCTTACTTTGACATGATATTAGGCTTATCATAAAAAAGATAACTAAGATTATTGATAAAATTCTAGTCTTCATAAGACCCTCCAATCTGGCTAAAACATGTCCAAATGAAA
Organism: Clostridiaceae bacterium; assembly: GCA_012518845.1. Lineage (GTDB taxonomy): Bacteria > Bacillota > Clostridia > Saccharofermentanales > DTU023 > UBA5436. The sequence continues at coordinate 10,909 of JAAYRJ010000183.1, read as the reverse complement.
CTTCAGATACTAGTTTGTGCACACATTGACTCTTAACTTAAACGTTTATATTTTTACAATATACCCAACTATTTAATTTGTCAATAATAAATTTAACCAAGTTATCAATCTATGATAATACCTCCTCAGCAAAAACTCAGTGAAGCTTTTAGATCAATTTTTTATAACATAATAATGGTGACAAATTGCTAAATGCCCTTTGATAACTTTAGCTATTATTTTCCTTTTCAATAGTATTCATAACAGACTCGATGGAAAGATCATTTTCAAGCGCTACCTTTGCGAGATCATCATACTCGAGCTTTTCTCTAATAACACCGTAACCAGAAGAAACTTTCTTTCTAATGTCTCCCAAACTTGTTGTAATTGTTTCTGTATGGCGGTCAAGTGTATATCTTTTACCACTATATTCACGAATTCCTAGAGTTGTTGTATGCTTGAAGATCTCTCGAACTATATTTTCTTTATTTTCATTCTTACACATAACACATAAAATAGTCCCAGTTCTATTCTTTTTCATGCTCACAGGACTAGAATAAACTTCAAGCGCACCTGCTTCAAATAGACGATCCATTGCAAATGCAAGAGCTTCTGCTGTCATATCATCAATGTTACAAACAAGTTCAGTTATCGTTGAAGTTGTTGACTTAGTTTCTCCTAATAATACTCTCACGCAGTTTGCAACAGAAAAATCTTTTTTCCCCATCCCATAACCTATTTCAGATGTTGTCATAACGGGCATATCGTCAAAAGAAGTCACAAAATATTTTAATATTGCAGCTCCCGTTGGAGTACATAATTCACTCTGAATAGAACCACCATAAATTGGAACATCTTGAAGGATAAATGCTGTTGCGGGAGCTGGTACAGGTAAAATTCCATGTGCACATTTTACTTGACCACTACCTACATGAATTGGAGAAGCAATTATCTGATCAGGAGCAATTTTATCCATTAAAATACAAACTGAAACAATATCAGCAATTGCATCCATGTCACCTACTTCGTGAAAATGAATTTGTGACACTGGAACACCATGAACATGACTTTCAGCTTCTGCAATTAAACCATAGATTTCTCTAACATCTGTCTTGATTTTGTTTGAGATTGGTAGTTGATTAACAATCACTTCAATATCTTTAAGTCTGTTATGATGATGTGAATGATCATGGTCGTGGTCATGCTCATAAGGATAATCGTGATCGTGTGTGTTGTCTCCCAAATGATCGAATTCTTCAACTCCATCAATTGTAACTACAAATTGAGTTCCCATTATCCCGCATTTTTCTGTAGACTTAGCAGCTACACTTACATTAGGAATACCAAGTGCATTAATCTCATCAATAATTTTCTCAGGATTTGGTATTAGCTCAAGCAGAGCAGCGACAAGCATATCTCCAGCCGCACCCATTCCACAATCTATAAATAGAGTTTTCATTGTTTTATTCCCATATGGTTAATCATGCTTGCCAAATAACCGGCACCAAAGCCATTATCTATATTGACTACAGAAACACCAGATGCACAAGAATTAAGCATAGATAATAAAGCAGCCAAGCCGTTAAAAGAAGCCCCATAGCCTACACTTGTTGGAACTGCAATCACTGGACAATCAGCCAGACCTCCAATAACACTTGCAAGTGCACCTTCCATTCCTGCAATTGCAATAATTACAGAAGCGCTCATAATTTCATCTATATGTGAAAGTAGTCGATGCAGACCTGCGACGCCAACATCATATAGCCTAATAACCTCATTACCATAAATTTCAGCAGTTAGTGCGGCCTCTTCTGCGACAGGAATATCACTAGTGCCTCCAGTAGCAATTAAAATTTTTCCATTCCCGGTTGGACTAGGTATTTGACCAATAATTCCAACTCTCGCCTGTTCACGGTATTTAAGTGGCTGTACTTGTGCAATTTCAGTAGCAGATTTTTTTGATAGTCTAGTAATAAGTATATTTTCTTGATTATTTCTTTGTAATGACTCAATTATTCCTATAATTTGTTCTGAGTTCTTTCCTTCACCATAAATTACCTCGGTCATACCTTGTCTTGTCTTACGATGTAAATCTACTTTGGCATATCCTAAATCGTCAAAGGGAGCTGTTTTCAATTTTAAAAAGGCTTCATCAACAGTGAGCCTACCCTCATCCAAATCAATTAGGATATTTTTTATGTCAGTTTTCATCCCTTACCTCTAGATCCAATAATACATCTTGAAAATATTTTTTTAACTCATTTACGATTGATTGTCTCTTGTTGATTAATCTTTGCAGATCATTTTCCTGGAATTGTAACTTTGCAATATTTCCCATCACTCTAACTCGAAAATCATGAAAGCCAAGAGAGAAAAGAAAGTTTTCTGATTCCTCTACAGCCTGTAATTTGTCAAGACTTATTTCTTCACCAGTTGAAATTCGTGTAGCTAAACAAGCATAAGCAGGTTTATTCCAGGTGAAGAGCCCTACTTCTTTTGATAATTTACGAATTTCTGATTTGGTAAGTCCGCATTCTCTTAGAGGAGACCTAACAAATAATTCTCTAATAGCACGCATGCCCGGTCGATCATCTTCAGAGTCAGAAGCATTTGTACCGTCTATAAGTATGGGATAGCCATCTTGACTTGCAGCACCAATAACTTCTGTAAAAAGAGTTTTTTTACAATGATAACAACGATCAGCTTTATTAGATATTATTTTGTCATGTTTTAAAACATCTATTTGTAACTCTTTTATGGGAACCTCTAGCTCATGTGCAAGCCTTCTTGCATCATCTTTTTCAAATTGAGGTTGAAATTGAGAAGCAGCATAATAAGCAGTCACATCTGCACCATAAAGCCGAGCTGCATATAATAAATATGCAGAATCTACTCCTCCGGAAAAAGCAAGTGCAACCTTAGGATTTTCTTTAAAAAATTGAGATAATTGCATCTTTTTACACTTGAAGTCTACTGTAAGATTTAAAACAATCCAAACAAACTTGCTTACCTTCCTGAATTCTCATCCATTGTGTAGCTGCAGTTTCGTGGCAACTCTCACAAACTAAAGATTCAAATAATCTGGCACGTTCAGGTACTTCCAAAGTTGTGTCCTTAACTTCAAACATCTCTTTATTATCTACAGTTTGAAAATATGCCTGCTTCTCTGCTCTCGATAAATTATTATCTGATTGTTTTAATACTAATCTAACCGATTTACCTGTAGATCTTTCATATATAGAAAAAGCTTGTTTACCAACTAAATGAAATAATAAATTTCCTTTGCCAACACTACAGCCCAATAAAACCTGAATGGCATCAACTCCACAGGCATCATTTTCTGAAATGCAAACTACTTGTTCATCTTCTGAAAACTCCAAGTCGAGTAGCTCTATTGCATATAAAGCTGCTCGAAAACCGATAGTTAAGCCTGGACACTCATGCCCATGGAAGTCTACACATTTTTGATATAATTGTTTTTTATCTAAGTTCATTTAAAGCCTCTTTCTTTTTTGTATTAAATATTATTACTTTTTGATCTTGATAGTCGATAAAATCGACAGATAGATTGAATACATCCATTATTAATTCTCTAGTTAAAATATTACTATCACCTGAAGCAATAAGCTCATTGTTTTTCAAAACTAGAAATTCATCACAGTAGTTTAGTGCCAGATTTAAATCATGTAAAATGATTAAAACGCCAATTTCCTGTTGAGCAACAATTTTTTTCAACAAATACATGAACTCATGTTGACTATTTAAATCGAGATTATTTACTGGTTCATCCAACAAGAGATAAGTTGGTTCCTGAGCCAATGCTCTAGCTAAAAATACCTTTTGTCTTTCTCCTCCAGATAGTTCAGCTATGCTCCTTTCTGACAGTGAATTTAAGTTAAAATATGACAAAGTTTCTTCTACTTTTACTAAATCTGATTCTCTAGCCTTCCATTGGATATGAGGTCGTCTGCCGATTAACACAGTTTCAAAAACACTGGTTTGTTGACTTTGGGCCAAAACATAATTTGACTGTGGAACATAAGCTATTAATTTTGATATTTCCTGTCTTCCTAATGTTTCTATCGGCTCATTGTTTAACAATATTTTGCCACTAGTATATTTAAAATCATTGATTCTATTTAAACATTTAATCAAGGTACTTTTCCCTGCTCCATTATTGCCTAGTAAAGCCGTAATTTTACCTTTTGGTAATTTAAAGCTAATGTCTTGCAAAATAACTTTGCTTGAACTTTGATACCTAAAATTAAATTCACAAACTTCAATCATTACGTCTTGCTCCTTGTAAAAAAATAAAAATAAACATAGGAGCTCCGAGTAAAGAGGTTATAGCACCAACTGGGAGAATAATGGGAGATATAATCAATCTACCAACAGTATCGGCAATCAGCAATATAAGTGATCCTCCTAATGCTGTTGCAGGCAACAAATAACGATAATCACTCCCTATCAGTCTTCTCATAAGATGAGGACTGATTAAGCCAATAAAACTAATCACTCCTACTAGTGACACTGCAATTGCTGTTGCTATAGAGCAGATTGTCATACTCGCTAGAGTCAAGAATCGTGTTTCAACACCTACACTTTTGGCAACATCAGTCCCTGCATCTATGGCAAAATAGTCCCATTTGTGATAAAAGAAAAATAAATACGCTAATAAAAGAACAATACCCAACAGTAGAATTTCATTCCAATTAGTTCCACCTACATTGCCAAAAGTCCAAAAGACTACAGCTCCTAACTGAACATCATCAGCAAAATATTGAATTAAGGTGCTACCTGCTGTGTATAAAGAATTGAGAGCTATTCCAACCAAAACCAAGCCACTTGCTTCCATATGTGGAAATAAATGAGAAACAGCTAATATTACTATAGTGGACAACATGCTGAAAACGAAAGCAGACAAGGTAACAATCTGAGGATTATTTATTTCAATTGGTGCTGGAGAAGTTGTTACAACTCCTCCACCAAAAACTACAATGCCAATTGCTGCTCCAAAAGCAGCCCCCTGCGCTACACCTAAAGTCGAAGGAGAAGCCAAGGGATTATTAACAACACACTGCATTATTAAACCTGATATAGCAAGCATTGCGCCAACTATAATTGCCGTAACAATTCTAGGCAACCTAATATTGAGCAAAATCATCTCTGATGTTTTTTCTGCCTGGTTTTGGAAAATTGAAAGAACATCAGCTAAACTTAGTTTGGCACTACCTACTATTAAACTAATAACAACGCTTGTCAAAAGAACAAATAATAAGAAAAGTAATATGATCTTTTTCTGTTTGGCCTTTTTTGTATGTTTTAATACTGAAGAATTTGTCATTATCTATTACTCAAACACAATCGGACCATAATATGCGCCAATTTCTTCTAAATCTGTCAGTAAAGTTTGTTTCCCTAAAAAGAATTCAAATATTTCTTCAATTTTAGTTTCAATATCTATATCTGAGAATTGCTCCGGATAGAGGACGGAACCTAGGTAATAAGCATTAGCTAAAGAGATTTCTAAATTTGCGTAATAACTTGTAGAGCTAGGATGTTGAATTAATGTATTGGCTTGATATGCTTGCAATTGATTATAGAAATCTGGATCTGATTGTTGATCATTCTTGACCAATTCGACGCCGCCATAGTCACAGAAAATATATTCAGGATTCCACAATAATATTTGTTCTCTATCAACTTCGACTGCAGCTTCTGTTTGTTCATTACCAAGAGTTGAAAATGCTACGTTGTTTGCATTAATTGCAGCAAGCACAGAATCTCTAATCCTAACACCTTCAATACCATGTGCACCTTTGAATGTTGCAGCAGCAGAAATAACACTAGGCTTTTGATCGTCAGGAATATCTTTTGTTCTAGAATCTAAATCCTCCAAGGATTGATCAAGATATTCAAAAATTGAACTAGCCCTAGCTTCTACTCCACAAACTTGAGCAATTATTGTTAAAGCTTGGTTATAGTCTTCCGAAAAAATATTACCAGTTGCTACAGAAATAACGGGCAAACCTGTCTTCATTTCTAAATCTTCAACAACATTTAGAGGATAAGAGCAAATAATCACGTCTGGCTCTAGCTCAATAATAGTTTCAGGATAGTAATCTGTGTTGCCCATAGCATCTGTACCTACAATCGGAACATCTTGCCAAACCTCACGATTTACATATGCATAAGCAGTTAGCGGTGTCACTTTTTCTGGCTCCATACCGCTAAAACCAACAACGCTCTCAGCGAGTTCTAAATAAGTTGCCATACGTGGTACATTACCTAAAGCAATAATTTTATTAACTTCATTTGGAATTACTACTTCGCGGTTTAAAGCATCAACAACAATATTTTCAGAAACATTTTCTAATTCTTGTTCATCTTGTGTTGCTTCTGATGGCACTTCGTCTGTAGTATTTTGAGAAATAGGATCAGTTTGAGTTTCAGTAGCTGTTTTGCCTGATTCACAACCAATTAAGCCTAAAATTAAAACAAAACTTAATACAATTAAAAGATTTTTTTTCACAATATGCCTCCACAAATTCTGATAAAAAAAGACCGAAAAACTTTCGAGTTATTCGGCCTTCAGACTCTAATTTTTTGTTTAAAATTTGCTTCTGCAAATAAATGTGAATTCATTTCACAAACAGAGTCTAGCACAATCTTATGTAAACAACAAGCTTTACTGACTTGACAGTCCTATTAAATCGTTAATGTATTAAAAACACTTTTTTTAAAGAAATCGACATCTGAGCATAGTTTTTCATAAAATATCATACTGACTGTTTGCTGATTGTTTTACTAAATTAGGTAGGGAACTTTTTTCTTTTTTGATTTTATTTTTCTTATAAAGAATAGTCAAAAAACCTGCCAAAATACTAATACTTGAGATTATTGCACCAACAGTAAAACCTTTTGGAATAAACTTCATTTCGATCTCATTAATACCAGCTTTTACAGGAATTAATACTAAAGCATCATCAAAAGATTCATATTCAACCTCATCACCATTAATAGAAATATTCCAACCGGGATCAAAAGTTGTTGTAAATAATAGATAACCATCATTAGGCATTGATATTTCTGCCATCAAGTAGTTTGATTTGATATATTTCGGATTAACTGAATTAATTTTTAACTCTTTGATAAAACCTTCAAATAATTCATCATCAATCCTTGCTGCTTCTAAGGTCAAATTACCATTATTTGAACTATCATCGGATAGTGTAAATGTAACTTTTATCTTTTGAGATTTATCCAAATATCCTAAATCAGATAGAGAGTTGTCTTTATTACTCAACTGTACAATCTCATTTGTAGTTTCTTGTAAGGTGGAAGAATGATCTGAGTTTATATCATCTAAATCTGTAGGATTATTATTGTTTTCAATTTCTAAATTTTGATTTTCTATTAATTCATATTCTACACGGCTAAATTTCAAACTAGTCGATTGCCATGAAAGCGTATGGTATCCGGCAACTTCTGGAGAAATTTCAAAACTAAAATACCTTTCTCCGTTAAAACCTTCTTCTTTTGAGATTGAATATTCATTATTACCTAGATGTTCTATTTGATTGCCTAAGCCAAGTGTCAACTCTGGATCAATGATTTGTAACATTTCTTCATTACCTGAAAGCAAATTTATCCACTTTTTTTGGTTTTCAAAAGCTGTTTTATTTTCATCTAAACTAAAATTGATCGCTGTACTTGGTACCTCATAAAGCAAAGGTAAAGCGTAAAGGTTTTTATATAGTTTGGTTTGATCATCTTCATCAATTAAATTATAAAATGAGGTTTGTTCATCTCTAGTTGGTGAAGTGATTTTATATTCAAGTCCCAATAATGAGTCCACAATAATATTAGAACCTGTATTTTGATAGCTATTGATTCCATTATTGTCATAACCAAGTTTACTAAAAAACTGAACTGGCTCTTCTCTATAAGTTGATGCAAATACTGTTAAACCAGGATATCCATAAAGCATAGGATCATTGACAGACTTGTCAGGCCATAAAGAAGCTCTACTGTTAATATTTAAGTCTTTAATCTGTTCTACCCTTTCATGGATAGAATTTGGATATTCCCCAGCTTTGTACCCTTCTCTATTGCCATAATATTCATTTTCAGTAATTGAATTAATCCCAATAATGCTGTTCATAGATAATTCCATGGTCATAACAAAAAACAACAATATTCCAATAAAACGTTTATTGACATTTTTGTCCTTTGCAGAATTTAGTACTAATGTATATATGAATAATAAGATTAAGGAAGCTACAATCATTTCTGCAGTATATATATCTGGATCAATTTTTTGTAACAACAATAAAAGGATAGCCCAAACACCTAAAAATCGAAACCAGACGGAATTTTGATTCTTTTCTTGTACTACCTTAGGAAAAGCAATATCTAAATTTTCTTCTTCTACTGGATTTTTAGGTAATTTATATATTTTCCATTCATGGTATGAAGTCAAAGCAATCTGACAAAGGAAAAATACTAAAACAAAAGAATTTCTATAAGGTAGTTGATTTGGATAATGGAAGCCATGCCAAATAAAATTTAAAACATTATTATTTAGACTAAAAATTAAAACAACTAATAATGAACCATAAGCAATTTTTCTCTTGGAACTTATTCTTTTATTCAAAAAGAAAAACGGTAACAATAACAAAATAATAACACCCATATATAGGTTTGGCATACCATCTCTAATCGATAAATTAGCTGGAATTAATAGACGACTTGTAAAATCAATAAAAGGTTCAAAAAATTCAAATTTCTCAGGAAATGTATCTCCTGTTGCTGATGTATCTAACAAAGCATATATAGTAGGTAATAATGTTATGGCTGCTAACATAGCTGCAAATAAAGAGCTACCAGCAAATTTACCAAAAGTTAACCATTTTTTCCTGTTTAATTTATTTTTATTATTCTTAAACTTATTTTTATTCTCGATGTCCACACTAATGACAAAATAATAAAAGAATAAAAAGATACAAACAAAAAATGCAGTATAATAATTCACTATTAATATCAATACTAAGCTAAGAATATAAAGTCTAACTGATTTTCCCTCTATCAACATTATTAAACCTAGTACAACCAAAGGTAACAAAATTATTGTATCAAGCCACATAATGTTCCAAGAATATGCTATTGAATAGGCAGACAATGCATAACCAAATGATAAGGCTAATTGAAATAAATCGTGTTTTTTATGCTTTTTATATGCAAAAAAATAAAAACTTAAACTTGAACTTGCTATTTTTAGAATAGTAATTAAGAGAACTGCATCTGATAATTGATCATTGCCAAAGAACAATAATAATAAATTAAAAGGACTTGCTAAGTAATAAGTTATAACCGCATAAAAATTAAAGCCAAGACCCCCAGTCCAAGTGTAGAACAAAGAATCTCCACTTAGTATCTTGTCTCTTAATTCACGTAGAAAAGGAGCATATTGATGGTATAAATCAACAGTCAAAATGTGTTTTTCACCAAATGGATAAACACCTTGAATTGCATAACTAAAAAGAATAATAATTAATGGGACAAAAAAAGCTGCTAAAAAATAAAATATTCCTTTATTTTTCTTTTTTCCCAAAATAACATTTTCTGCTCGCTCTACTTCACTTAAGCTCATAGAAAATCCCTTCTTTAATTTTGAATTACAATCACTATAATATCAAAATAAGAAGAACAGAACTATTATCTATTTTACCTAAAATCGAGTAGGACCTCACTCATTAATTGAGTGAGGGACCTCTCACACAACCTGGCATGCGGGTCCGCACCAGGCGGTTCTAAATTTTACTTACTTCTGCATAGTATTTACTTAAAGATAAATAGCCTGCCAACTCAATCAGTTTGTTGGGTATTGCGATTTTTAACCACTGTGACCCAGCGACATACCAGTATTTGTTTCTGGTGTTTGCTAGATACCAGGCCTGTTTATTCCCAATAGCTGTTTTGCTCAGGTTCTTAAACTTGGTTTTGATCATCTTCCAACGTTTCCAAGTTATCATTCTTATCCGGCGTCTTAGCCAACCATCAAGTTCTTCCAGTTTGTTTTTCATTTTAGCTAATTTAAAATAATTAACCCAGCCTCGAATCACACTGTTTATTCTGGTTTTCCGTTCTGCTATGCTCATACCATTGCTTCTGGCTGTTAAGTCTTTTAATTTTCTTTTCAGCTTCTGGAAGCTTTTGGCATGTACTCTTAGCTGTGGATTGCCTTTCTTATCAATGTAAAATCCATAGCCTAGAAATTTTATGTGACTAATATAAGCCACCTTCGTTTTCTCTTGGTTTATCTTTAGGAATAGCTTTTCTTCTAAGAATTTCGTTATGCTTTTAAGAACTCGCTCTGCAGCTCTCTTGCTCTTGCAAAAGATAATCATGTCGTCTGCATAGCGAACAAATCTGTGACCTCTACTTTCTAGTTCTTGGTCACATTCGTTGAGCATAATGTTGCCTAAGAGTGGGCTTAATGGTCCTCCTTGGGGAACACCTTGTCGGCTTTCCTTGAACATCCCTTTATCCATTATTCCTGCTCGCATGAATTTATGAATGAGTGAGATCACTCTTCCATCTTTTATTTCATTTGAGAGGACCTGGACTAATTTACTCTGGTTGACCGTATCAAAGAACTGTTCTAAGTCCATGTCGACCACCCAGCGGTACCCCTCACTTGCATAGTCTAGACACTTTCTTAACGCCATATGGGCATCGCGATTTGGCCTAAAGCCATAGCTTTGGTCAGAGAAGATAGGTTCATAAATTGGGCTTACCACTTGGGCTATCGCCTGTTGGATTACCCTATCTACAACCGTTGGTATTCCTAGCTTCCTAGTTTTACCGTTATCTTTTGGAATGTTTACTCGTTTGACTGCCTTTGGTTTGTATTTTCCTTTTAGTATCT
>JAAYRJ010000182.1 GCA_012518845.1 Clostridiaceae bacterium | reverse complement strand
TAGCAGTAGATCGTCGTTTTAAAAATCAACATGGAGAGAGAGAAACAGACTTTATCCCTATTGTTGCATGGCGTCAGACGGCAGAATTTGTAACTAGATATTTTAACAAAGGTGCAAGAATAGCCCTAGTAGGTTCAATTCAACCAAGAAGCTGGGATGACGAGAATGGTGTGCGTCACTATCGTACTGAGGTAATTGCTGACGAAGTTTATTTTGCTGATTCTAAGAGACAATCAGATGATAGCAATCAAAGTACTTATTCGCCTAATCGCCAAACTTCAACAGCACGTTCTGAAATTCCTCAGGGTGAAGGCTTTATGCCAGATACTGATGAAACATCGTTGCCTTTTGATCTTTAATTACATTAATTTTCTTAATTTGAAAGGAGTTTGACTAATGGCAGAAAATAGAAGAGGCGGTCGTAGAAATTTCCGTCCACGCCGTGGTCGTAGAAAAGTTTGTCATTTTTGTGCGGAACATATTGAAAATATAGATTATAAAGATACAAATACTCTAAAAAGGTATGTTAGTGAACACGGAAAAATCTTACCACGCCGTATGACTGGTACTTGTGCTAAACATCAAAGAGCATTAGCAACAGCTATTAAGCGTGCCCGACAAATGGCATTACTTTCCTATACGGGAGAATAATTTAACAATTAAACTTTGATTAATTAAATTAATCACAAATAAAATTATTTATCTGGAGGATAGAATGAAAGTCATTTTAAAAGAAGATATTAATAATCTAGGGCAGGCAGGTGAAGTAGTAGATGTTAAACGTGGTTATGCCAATAACTATTTACTACGTAGAGGCTTAGCTGTTCGTGCAAATAAAGTAAATTTAAACGAATTAAAAACACAACAAAGAGCTATTGAGGCTAAGCGTGCTCAAAACCTTGCTATTGCTCAAGAAAAAGCCGAAAAACTTAGTGGTAAAGAATTTGTCATTAAAGTTAGAACTGGTGAAGCTGGCCGTTTATTTGGTTCAGTTACAACAATTCAAGTTCAAGAAGTCTTAGCTGAAGCTGGTTATGAAGTTAATCGTAGAGATTTGTCATTAGCAGATACAGTCAAAGAAATTGGCACTTACACTGCAAATGCAAAGTTACATCCAGAAGTTGATGTAGATTTTGTGATCAATGTTCAGGATGAAGACGAACAAAAACAAAAAGCATTATTGGCAGCCAAAGAAGCCGAGCAAGCAAAGGAAAAAGCTGAAGAAGCCGCAGCTAAAGAAGCTGCAGATGCTGCTGAAATTGAAAAGCAAATTGAAGATGCTGTTGCAGAATCTGAAGAAAATGAAACTGAAGAAGCAGAAGCATCTGAAGAAGCTGAGCAAGAAGCAGAAGTTACTGAAGAATAATTTTCCAAGCAGGATATTTTATTAGAAGCTCAAATAAGTTAAACTAACAATTAACTTATTTGGCTTTTTATCTAATTAGAGATATAAATTCAGGTTTCGCATTAATGAAAGATGGGTTATTCTTGAGATATGGCAAATTATAAAATTCCAGATGAAATTAGAAAAAAATTGTTAGAGAAAGTCCCTCCCCATAATGAGAAAGCAGAGCAGGCGGTGTTAGGTAGTGCTATTCTCTCAGCAGAATGTATTCCAGACTTAATTAACATGCTCAAGGTTGAGGATTTTTACTTACCACAAAATCAAATAATTTTTGACTCGATTTATTCAATTTATCAAGAACGTAAACCTGTTGATTTAATTACTCTATCTGAACACCTTTCACTTAAGGGTGAATTAGAAAAAATTGGTGGCTATGAATATCTTTCATCATTAGCAAGGTCAACACCAATTTTGCATAATTACATGTACTATGCCGAAATTGTTCTAGAAAAATCTAAATTAAGACAAATTATTTTAAACCTTAATGATGTCATTGCGACAAGTTATGCTGACAGTGAAAATGTTGAGCAAATAATAGACTTGGTAACAAAAAAACTCTATGACATCAGAGAAAATCAAGAACCTGCCGGTCTTTCGCAATTAGGTCCAGTTCTTGCAGAACGTCTTAATAGTATTGATCAGCAAGCAAAAAGTGGTGAAGAAGATATGATCCGATCAGGGTTTCCCTCAATCGATCAAGTCTTGGGCGGCTTAAAAAAAGGGTCACTGATTATAGTTGCAGCTAGACCTGGTATGGGTAAAACTGCACTAGCTCTTAACATTGCTCACAAAGCCGCAATGATTTATGAAACTCCAACTGCGATTTTCAGTTTAGAAATGTCAAAGGAAGAATTGGCTAATCGTTTCTTGGCTGCTCATCTTTCAATTGATTCGCGTCGTATTGGCTCTGCAAAGCTAACAAAAGATGACTGGAATAAAATTACAGACAATTTTTCGGCTTTATTTGAAGCTCCTATTTATATAGACGATCGATCTGGTATTTCACCAATCGAGATGTTATCCAAAGCTAGACAGTTACAATTGGAGAAAGATTTGGGTTTGGTAGTTGTTGACTATTTGCAATTAATGTCAGGTGATCGAAATCGGGCTGATAATAGACAACAAGAGATTTCAGATATTTCACGTCAACTAAAAATTATGGCAAGGGAATTAAATGTTCCAGTAATTGCCATATCTCAATTATCTAGAGCTTGTGAAAGTCGTAATGATAAACGTCCTATCCTTTCCGATTTAAGAGACTCGGGCGCAATTGAGCAAGATGCGGACGTTGTTATGTTTCTTTATCGTGATGATTATTATAATGAGGATGAGTTAGACAAAAAAGTTGAGCCGGCAGAATTGATTGTCTCTAAAAACAGGCATGGTGAAACAAAGACTATTCATCTGGGTTGGCGACCTGAATATACTTTGTTTTTTGAACCAGAAAAAATTCCAATGCCAGAAGCACCATCATCTGGTCCAGCCGCTGGCTTAGATGTGCCATTCTAATATGATTGAAGAATTTTCTGGTCAATTTATTAAATTAAAAAACACTTGCTTAGATCTAAATTTGTTCCAGAATCAAACGCTAGCAATCGTTGCTCTGTCTGGTGGAATTGACTCCATTTGTGTATTGTATTTTTTACTGTGGTTAAAAGAGCGTAAGATTTACTCTGACTTCAATATAATTGCAGCTCACCTTAATCATTCAATTCGAGTAGCGGCTTCAAAAGAACAAGAATTTGTCCAAAATCTCTGTAGAGAGCTTGGAATAAAATGTTATACAAAAACTGTTGATGTACCTGATTTAGCTAAAAAACGAAAAGCAGGTATTGAAGAGGCGGGACGTTTTGCCCGTTACCAATTTTTTGCTGAACTAAAAAATAAGTATGAGCAAAAACCTCAATTTTCTGACTATGAAATCAATATTGTATTAGGACAACATCAAGATGATTTAGCAGAATCTGTGATAATGAATTTAAGTAGAGGCAGTGGAATTGATGGCATCACCACGTTAAGAGCTAAAGATAATGAATATAGACGTCCATTATTAAGTATTTCTAAAGCTGAGATTTATGAATTAGGAGAAGAACAAAATTGGCAATGGGTGGAGGATGAGAGTAATAAGTCGAACGATTATTTAAGAAATCGTATTCGAAACCAATTGATACCCTATTGGAATGAAATTATAGGTTATGATATAAAGCCTTTATTAGCTCGGCTTGCAAATAATCTAGAAGCGGATGCAGATGCTTTGGCTTGGGCAAATCAAGAAAGTTATAATTATTGTTTATCAGAAAATAATCAACTTTTTTTGAGCCGTGTTCGAAAATTACCCAAAACAATTTTAAAGGCAGTTGTAGAGATTTGGTTGGAGGAACTAAACTTTTCAGATAAAGTGCTATCAGCTAATCAAATTGAGCAAATTTGGCAAGTTATACATGGAGAACATGGAAACAAAATTATTAAGCTCGGTGATGGTATTCAAATAAAACGAATTAGAAATAGATTATCTATAAAAGAAAATATATAAAATGTATTAAGCAACCATAACTTAAGATACTGGATTTTGTGGCATTCAAAAAAATCTCTTGGTATAATGGTTAAAAAATAATTAGAAAAGTGTAATTGTATGAAAATATCTGAAGTATTAATTTCTAAAGAAGAAATAGATGCAATTTGTGAGCGTCTAGGTAATCAAATAACCAAAGATTATCAAGGCAAAGAAATTGTCTTAATTTGTGTGCTTAGAGGCGCAATTGTATTTATGGCAGACTTAATGCGTAAAATCAAGGTTCCATGTGAGATTGATTTTATGTCGGTATCAAGTTATACAGGCACAAAAAGCTCGGGTGATGTAAAGATCGTTAAGGACCTAGAAGACTCTATTGAAGGCAAACACGTTATTGTAGTTGAAGATATTATTGACTCTGGCTTAACCTTATCTCATTTATTAAAATTGTTAAAGTCAAGGAACCCTGCAAGTCTAAAAATCTGCGCCTGTTTTGACAAACCAGATCGCAGAATGGCTGATGTTCATGTTGATTATATCGGCAAACAAATTCCGGACGAATTCATAGTTGGCTATGGGCTTGACTACGATGGTCACTATCGTAATTTGCCAGATATTTGTATTTTAACAGAGTCCGATTAGGAGGAATCAATGAGTAATAAAAAGCGAAAACGCCAGTCTGGCATGTCTTTTTATATTGTATTATTAATAATAATTTTATTTTCATCATATTTTATGTCGCGTGTACAAAACCCTAATCAGGTGTTTTTGTCAGATCTTCAAGCTCAACTAGAGGAAGGCAAAGTCTCTTCAGTAAAGTTGAATGGTAATGAATTACAAGTAACTTTAAAACCAGAAGAAAATCAAGAGACAGGTGAGACCTACACCAAAAAACTTCCAGCTTATATTGCTGGCAGTTATTTTGACAAGTTTATTGAAGCATACGATAAAGGCGATATAGAGTTTTATGACTATACAGAACCAACCGATTTTTATGGCATCTTAAATTTTATTCTAATAATCCTCTTAGTAGGGGGTATGGGATTTTTCATCTGGTTTACTTTCAATCGTCAAGGCGGTGATGGCAGGAGCACAATGAATTTTGGTCGGAGTAGAGCAAAACTCAGCAACCCAGATGATAATGAAGTTAATTTTAATGATGTAGCTGGTGCCGATGAAGAAAAGGCAGAATTACAGGAAGTTGTCGACTTTTTAAAAAACCCCGATAAATATACGAAACTAGGTGCGAAAATTCCTAAAGGAATTCTGTTAGTTGGTGCACCTGGTACTGGTAAAACTTTATTAGCTAAAGCTGTTGCAGGTGAGGCAGGTGTACCTTTTTTCTCAATTTCTGGTTCTGATTTTGTGGAGATGTTCGTAGGTGTTGGAGCTTCGCGAGTACGGGATATGTTTGATGAAGCAAAAAAACGTTCACCATCAATAATTTTTATTGATGAGATTGATGCGGTAGGTAGACAAAGAGGCGCTGGTCTTGGTGGTGGTCATGACGAAAGAGAGCAAACTCTAAACCAGCTATTAGTTGAGATGGATGGTTTTGGACCAAATCAAGGTGTCATTGTAATGGCAGCTACAAACCGTGTTGATATTCTAGATCCAGCTTTATTAAGACCGGGTCGTTTTGATCGTCGAATTCAAGTAATGCGCCCAGATTTAAGAGGTAGAGCTGCTATTTTAGAAGTTCATGCTCGTGAAAAACCTATAGATAGTACTGTAGATTTAGAAGAAATTGCTAAATTAACACCAGGTTTTACAGGTGCTGATTTAGCTAATCTCTTGAATGAAGCAGCATTACTTGCAGCTAGAAAAAATGCACGAGTTATCACTTACAGTGATATTTCTGAAGCTGTATATAAAGTAACTATAGGTCCAGAAAAGAAAAGCAACGTTATGTCAGAAAAAGAACGAAAGCTTACTGCTTATCACGAGGCAGGACATGCTGTCGTATTAAGAGCTATTTCTGATACACAAAGAGTAGAACGAGTTACAATAATTCCAGCTGGTGGTGCTGGTGGTTACACAGCTTCAAAACCACATGAAGACTTTAATTATTTAACAAAACAACAATTACTTAATGAAATTTGTTACGCTCTTGGTGGACGTGCTGCAGAAGAAATTGTTTTTGGTGAAATTTCTACAGGGGCATCATCAGATCTACAATCTGTAAATAGTACTGCTAGGAATATGATTACCAAATATGGTATGAGTGATGAGCTAAAAAATTATTCCTTATCAAATTCAGATGAAGTTTTCCTTGGTAGAGATTATGGCAGTACTGGTCAATATAGTGAATATTTACTTGCTCAGGTTGATGAACAGGTTAAGGCAATTATTGAAGACTGTTATAATCGCACCTTAGATATTCTGCGTAGAGAATTTGCTGTATTAGAAAATGTAACCAAACGGTTGTTAGAAAAAGAAAAAATAGAAGGTCCAGAATTTGAAGCAATTTATCAAGAATATGCTGTTGATTTCAAGCCCTTAACAGGTGTAGATAACCAATATATTTCTGAGCT
>JAAYRJ010000017.1 GCA_012518845.1 Clostridiaceae bacterium | reverse complement strand
ATAAATAAACCAAGAACAAAAGATGTAAGAATTGTGATTACCATGTCAAAAATTGTAATCGCATTAAAACTGTCTAGAAAACTTGATTTTAAAATATCATTGAAGGTTACTGGCATTTTTCTGTCCTTTGCTTATTGATCTTTCTATATTTTACATTATTATTTAATTAAATAATCTTGAAGCAGCATATTTCGAGAATGCTTCTAAATTGGCTGAATTTTGCCTTATGGCTAGTTTTACAATTTCTGGCAAAAACTCATCCCATTTAACTTCAAGTATTGAAAATTCAGGTAAAATTGGGAAGCTTATTTCCTTTGTATTCAAAAATTGTTCTAATTGATTTAAGGTTGTCCTGATATTTTTATCAAGTGTAATTCTGACATTTCCAGGAACAAAAGCATATGCTTCACGCTGATAAATTACAATACTTTTTGGTTTTAAAGAATTGTTTCTTAATTGCAAATAAAAATCATGAAATTCTTTATGGTCTAACAAAAAATCATATTGTTTATTAAATATATTTTCAATTTCTTCTTTTTTGATCTGAACTTGTGTTTTTTGAGAAAGATTGTTGATCTTACTCTTTTTTTCTAAGCGAATAAAGTTTAGATCGTCATTATAATATCGAATCCGATATTTTGCTCTTTTATTAACCCCATCTGCTTTTTCGAAAAAAGCCTGATCATATAAATTATCAAAATATAAACTTGTGATTTTATATTCACCAGAATGAGAAGCATTTTTATCTCTTGGAAAAAGCTTGCTCAATCTATGCGAGAGAGCAAGCTCATCAATCTTATTAATTCTAAATTTAGATTCATGACGAAACTTTTTCATGTTTTATAATCTTACTACTTAGTCATAATCTGAGTCATCGTAGCCTGAATCATCATAAGGTGAATCATCATATGGAGATGATGCTTCGTATGGAGAGTCATCATAAGGCGATGGTGCTTCATAAGGTGAATCATCATAAGGCGAATCATCATACGGGGATGATGCTTCATATGGAGAGTCGTCATAAGGTGAATCGTCGTAAGGTGAGTCGTCACCTGCTTGTGGTTGGGTTATAGGAACTGTAATTGTTGTACCATAATTACTTTCATCATATGGACTATCATCAGTTAAATTTTGATAACCATCAATATTTACTTTTAAGTTTGGTCTCAGTGATTTTACTACATCATCATTTGATACTTCAAAAATGTCTTTTTCTAAATCGCCTGAAGTAATATAGTCTTCAATTGATTTAATAATGTTCTCAACAAATGATGTATTTGGCATTACAGAGCCTTCTTCAATATCCAAAATTATTTGTCTAGCTTCACCTTCTACTTCTTCAACAAAAAATCCTTGTTGACCAATAACTGTGATCAGATCTTTTGCAATAACTTTGACTTCTTTGCCTTCGTAGTCTTTGATTTCATCCAATATTAATTGTGCATCTTTATTTTTTGCTTCTAAAGTTGTGACATTACCATCTGCATCATAATTGATTTTAATTTCTGGATTTACTTTTAAAATTAAAGCACCAACTGTCTTTGTCTCTTCTTCAGTTGTTTCAATTGGTTCAGTCGATTCAACTGGTTCCATTTCTGTCTCTGCATTGTTTGCTTGATTTTGGCCACAAGCTGCTCCTAATATCATTACTATAGTAAGTAATAAGGATACAAATTGTTAATTTCTTTTTCATTAGTTTTCTCCCATCTTTCTTTTTCTATTTTGAAACTCAAGTTATTTTTAGTTTCTATTACAGTATTCGTTTTATCTTTCTAAAAAGCGGGGTTGCTAGAAAAATTTAATTTTTTTGAGTTTCTATTACAGTATTCGCTTAATTATTTTCAAAAGCGGGGTCCTTGTAAAAATTAATACATATACATTTGTTTTATATTATTAATCATAATCAGAATTATCATCTGAACCATGATAGTCCGAGTCATCATAATCTGTTTCGTTATAATCTAGATCATCATAACTTGAAGCTTCGTAGTCTGAATCATCATAGTCACTATAATCGGAAATATCATAAGTGGTGACAGGTGACTGCCGTTTGTTAGTCTTTGACTGGGTTGGCTTTACTTCTGGTTGTGGCGTTTCAACTGGTACTATATATCTTTGACTTTGATATGTGTTGTTAGAATCAGGCTTCGTACTAGTCTCTGAAGTTGTATTATAATCACTTTCGGAATATATCGGATCATTTTCTAATACTATATAATATCTATTCTTATTAGAATTGATGTACCGATTAATTCTATCTTTAGTGGCAGTATACCAGGCTTCATTTTCTTCTAAAGATTGTTCGTCTAATTTTAGAGTTACTTTAGCTTTTTCATCCAAATAATTATTTTGTTCTGCCAAATCTAAAATCTCATCAAGTACAGTATCTAAATTTTTGTTCTTGTATTTATAATCTTCTAACAAAATTTTTGCTTCCTGATTAATTGCTCCAACCTCAAGGACTTTGTCTTTACGATTAAGACCAATCTCTATTTGTGGATTTATGGTCATATATACCGTGCCTACTTTGTGATTATCTAAGACAAATAAACCGCTAAAGAAAATTATTATTACAGCAGCAACAGCAATCAAAGGACGATAATATTTATTGACAAATGAAATCACTTTATTTTTAGATTGTGTATTAGGAGCTTCTTTCATTGCAACAATATTTTTTACTGTTTGGCCAACTTCGTAATTAAAATTAGCCACTTTAATAAAACGACCTTCTTGATCAAGAGCTACAGCATAACTTTTAAAACATTCCACAATTAAATATTTCATTTCACTAGCTCCTTTCCAAGCGCAAGAACACCTTTAACATGTTGTCTTACCATCTCAAAACCATTTGTTTGTATAATCATAACTGCCAAAATGTATCTTCTATGTCTTTCTAAAGTCTTTTTAGAAATTTTACTTTCTCTAGCTAGCTTAGTTATAGGCAATTTACCTGATTTGGCAATTTCCTCCAACATCGGTGGATGATCTATTGCATATTGAACAGCTTTCCCACATGCTGCTAAAGTTCTATCTTGCTTTGGTGTTTGTTCTGCAATATCTGTGAAACTTAAATCAAAACTTGCTAAAACATCTTGTAATTCCATAATTTCTTTACGAGCTACTTCCTGAATTTCTATAGTTTCAAATTGATCATCTTGATCTTCAATTTTCTCAGCTAAAGAAATATTATTTTCATCAGGTTGATCAAAAGATTCATGTCCAAAGTGTTTTGATTCTTTACGATAATAATCAATTATTCTGTTTTTAATCAAAATTCCCGCAAAGGATAAAAAATTCCCTTTATCTTCTTGGTAAGCTTGAATCGCTTCATGAAAAGCAATCATACCAATACTTAACTCATCATCTGAGTCATCAATTGAACGATTTGCCGTCTTCGAAGCCTGAGACTTGATAAAAGGCAAGTATTTCTTTATTAAATTATCAGCATTACGCATTGATTCTTTGGCAGAATTAACTTCTGTCACAATCGAATGACTCATTTTACACCTCGTTAATATAGGATACGATTTATGTTTTTAAAAATCGGGGTCGTAAAGAAGCAATATACCAAAAATTTGAGTAAAGATATAGCTATTGATGTTAAGTTTCAAAAATTCGTTTCAAAACTTACCACTTGAACCACCATGAGATCTGCCAGAGGACGATCGATGAGTACTAGATCCACTGCTTCTATTTTGATTTTGTGGAATTTTCTGGACAGACACGTTTCTATATAAGAAAAGATCATTTTGATTTGTGAGCTGAAAACTATTTGACTTAATATAATCATTTGCTGCGTTTTGTCTTTTCACAGATTTAAGTTTATTTCTATGATACAAGATAACAATAAAGGCAATGATTGCACTTACCACTAAAGCAACTGGTAACCAATACCATTCTAATAGACCTTTTGGTAAGTTACCATGATCATATGGCTCACCTGTTTGAGCCTGTTCAAAATATTGATCTGTTAAATTAATAAATTTTTTAAAACCTGCAAAATAATCAGCATCACTAATATCTGGTAAAAATTCGTTAACTAAATATTCTTGACCTGCATCTGTAAATACATCAATAGATCTTCCAGTGGTCGAAATTGCCCAATCATTATATTCCATGCTAATTAATAACAAAATTCCATCGTATGAACTAGAAAATCCATAATTGTTATAATCGTAATAATCATCTGCATATTCGGTTGCAGTTTTTCCATCTAAGGAATACGTTGTGATAATTACAACATCTTGCTCATATTTTTCACTAACAGCATCTAATAGTTGAGTCAATTCTTGTTGTTCAGAAGCCGATAACAATTCAGCGTGATCTGCTAAGCGTGGTGAATGTGTTGTCTGAGCAAAAGTTGACTGATAATTAAGCAACAGAAACAGAGCTATTAAAATAATAATTGGCTTATTCAAATTAGAAAAATAAAAACTATAAATGCTTTGTTGATTTTTCTTGCTTAACATACACTATCCTCATCATAATAAAAAATGAATTAACCAAGCTCCCCCATAAAAAATAATAAACGAGATCATCATGGTTATGAAAAAATATCTAAGCGCAAGTTTCTTGTCCAGAGGTAAATCACCAATAAATCTACCCGTCTGTCCATTCATAACAAAGGTATAGTCTTTATCTTCATAGTTTGTATTTAAAAACCAAACTGGAAATAAGACATAATTAGCCGCACTATTGGAGATTTTAATACTTGAACTTTGAGGAATTACACTTTGATAACCAACAACGGTTGAACGAATGTTTTGCTTAGTGCTTTCTTCTAATCTTTGATTAGCTATGTTAATACATTTTTCAGCAGGTTCATCATAACGGTCAGCCAAAAATCCAGAAAGGTAGCCTACATTAAATGGAACAGCTTCTTGTATATTAAAAGGTTCAATAGATTGCATAAGAACATCATCTATCTTAGAAGATGCATCGACTGGTATTTTTTCAAAAGCAATTTGTCCACTTCGAAACACAGAAAAATATGAAACTTCTGTATATATGTATTTTGAATCAGACCATTTACGAACTCGATTTGCCCTAAATTGCATGTTGGCATCAACATCTGCATCAAAAACCCAAAATGGTACATAGATTCCACGAATCTTTTCAATCCTTTGCTGATCTTTAAATATAGCCGGTAGAAGTTTTTTGCCTGTAAGATGCTGATTTAAACCGGCTATTGCTTGATCTTTATTTAGTTTAAACGGAATAAGATAGCTAGGTTTTAGATCGCCTTGAATTTGCCCAGCTAAAACTACGGGATTGTCGCAATAAGGACAATGCGTAGAAATTGTGGTTGATTCTGCTACAATCTGTCCTCCACAAGATTGGCAAACGTAAACTCTTAAATTTGATTGTTCAACGTCTGTCCAATCTTGGTCAACATTAACATTCCATGAAAAATCATCCTCAGTCGGAGTGTTTTCTATTTCTTGATTATACTGTTCTAAAATAGATTTATCATATGTCGTATCACAATGAGTACATTTCAGCATTTGACTTTGAGTATCAAAGACTAAGGGACTACCACATGCTAGACATTTGAATTCCATTATTTCTGACATAGATACCTCTAGATAGTAAACTAGATACTAATTGACTATCAATTAAAGACTAATTTGGTTTGTAAATTAAACTTTATCATTTTCATCAAATGGGTCACCACATTCGGGACAGAACTTGGGTGGATTGTGAGGATCTTCCGGCTCATAGCCACATTTATCACATTTATAAAGTGGAGCATCTTG
This sequence comes from Clostridiaceae bacterium, assembly GCA_012518845.1. Classification (GTDB taxonomy): domain Bacteria; phylum Bacillota; class Clostridia; order Saccharofermentanales; family DTU023; genus UBA5436. Next base: position 24,685 of record JAAYRJ010000017.1, on the reverse strand, counting down.
TGGTTTTTGTTTGCCACAGTTAAAGCAAAACTTGCCTTGATTTACGGTACCACATTCACAAGTCCAGCCTTGTGTTGGTTTTGCAGTACCACATTCGGGACAAAATTTGCCTGTAGCAACAGTATGGCATTTTGGACAGGTCCAACTATCTGGAGATGGAGCTTGTGAAGCAATATTATCGTTTGCATCTTTTTTTTGTTGGTTCTGATTCATTGCGTACAAATCTGCAGCATTAATTCCACCAGCACCTTGAGCCATACCAAGTCCCATAAAACCGGCCATTGAACCGCCTTCGTTTTCCGCAGCTGCCCTCATAGCATCTGCTTGAGCTTGAGTTAGAGTTGCCGCAGCTAGACCTGTATCACGTAATCTAGCACTAAGCTGGGCATCCTTAATCATTTGAGCATCTTCGTCTGGTAATGTAATTGGATTTAAGGCAATTGAGATAACTCGAAGACCTCTTAGCTCATCCCATTTTTGACTTAATTCTTGATTCATCAAATCTGTTAATTGTTTGACATGGCCTGGTAATTCATTAGGCCTGATTTGCTGGGTAGAAATATTAGCAAAAGCTGGTTGGAGAGCGCTAACAAATTCTGTTTTAAGTTGAGTGTCTATTTCTCTACGATTATATTCATTTTGAATATTGCCTGTTACATTTGTATAAAAAAGAATTGGGTCTGTAATTTCATATGAATATACACCTGAGCAACGGACGGCTACATCGATATCTAAATTGATATTTCTATCAACTACTCTAAAAGGAATTGGATTTGGTGTACCAAATTTATTATCTAAAATTTCTTTAATATTGAAATAATATACCCTTTGGTCTCTACCTGTGTCACCACCATATGTAAAACGACGTCCAATAGTTTTAAATGTATCTAAAATTGATTGACCTAAGCTGCCTGTAAAAATACTTGGTTCACTTGAAGCATCCCAGGTAAACTCACCTGGCTCTGCAACTAGCTCAACTACTCTACCTTGATCAACGATTATTGCACATTGACCATCATTGACAATAATACCTGAGCCATTTGAAATAATATTGTCATTGCCTTTTCTATTTGAAGAACGATTACCAATCATTTTTTGGCCTTTTTTGACTAAAATGTCATTTGGCAATGATTCGCAATAAAAGAATTCCAGCCATTGATCAGCTAGTGTACCACCAGTTGCACCACCTAATGCTCTAATTAAACCCATATCAATCCTCTTCCTCTAGTAATCTAAATAAACTACTAATATTTTTATCAAATTATAGCATATTAGAGGTAATCAATTAGTAAATATAAGTAAAATTATTGAGATTTTTTAGAAAATTAAGAATTATTTTTCTTGATTTTACGTTTGAAAAAATCGAAGGTCTTTTTAATCGATACCCAGAGAATTAATCCGAAAATAATAATTGCAATAAACCAGCCCCAAATTGGCAAATTTTCTAAATTGTAACAGCGGACATTTGTCCACATCCGGTTGATGGCTAAATTTTCTTCAGGTGGAAAATAGAGCATTACAGCAGAACGTCTAATAGTTTCTGGACTTGGATATTGGGCCGTCAGTTGGCGTCCTATCTGTTCACTATCTACGGTTAGAACATAATCGGTTACACTGTTTTCCATATCACCTGTGAAAAAATAGCTGATATCGTACTCTACAATTTCTTCACTTTCGTCAGCACCATAATTCCAGTCCAAATACTCTAAAATCCTAGAATCGCTACCACCAGAAATAAAAGATGTGTAACCAATATAATACATATTACGAATAGCATTATCAGGTCTTGAAACAAAATTAATAAAAGCTTCAGCAGCATGCTGTTTTTGTTTGTTGCCTGCAATCCCATTTTTGAGCATAACCCAACCATCAAAATAAATATTGGTGGATTCAAGAGGTGCGGAGAAGTTTAGATAAAGACCATCTGCTTCTGCCTCATCCATACTATAAACTGCATCACCTGACCATTGATAATTAGCTAACACTCTACCTGAAATCATATCTGCTTTGCCAGAGTCTGTTTCGAAAGCATAAACATTATCTTTTGCTTGTTGTAAATAATCTTGAACTCGTTCTATTTCTTCTGATGTTGTATTATTCATAACCGTTTCTAGATTAGATGTATAATTAGGATCAGTAAGAAATTCTTCAGATCTTAATAAATCAGAGTTAACCGCTCCAACCGCTGCAAAATAACTGTCTCTGACATTGTCTTTGATCGTTACTTGACGTTTTACTTCAGGATTTGTAATTAATCTCCAAGTTGAAGCATCTGCTTCACTAACAAATTCTGGATCATAAACAAAACCAGTAATTCCCCACATATAACCTGCGGCATATTTGCTCCAAGGCTCGCCCTCAATTTCTTGTGAATCAAAAATGTCTCTTAGATAAGGAGAAACACCTTGAATATAGTAATTATTTTCATATGTTTCATCAAAAAATTCTGGAGATAAAGGTGTTAAAGCATCTTCACTCATCAATTTCATAAACATATATTCTGATGGACAAATTAAATCAAAAGTATCGCCCAAAGTTAGCATGTTATATAGATCTTCGTTTGTACCGAAGTTTGAATATTCAACCCTGACTTTAATGTTATATGTTTGCTCATACCAATCTTCAAAATCGTCAATCATTGAGTTTTCACCAAAGATGTCTCCACTTTCGAGATCAATAACTTCGTCTATGCCCCAATCCCCTTCATCAATATATTCTTCCCAATTACAAATCCGTAAAGTTATTTCTTGACTAGAAGTTTGTGAAGTTTGTGCTAAATCAGAATCGTCTTCTGTTTTTGCAAATGCTGGTGGAGAAAAAACTAAATTAGATAAAATTAAACCAATTATCAAAATAAGAGTTAGAACAAAAACTAATAAGATATTCTTATGTGAATGCCTGTTTTTCATTATGGATCCTCTTCTAGTAAACTCTCTAGTAAACTCTATTTATGATCTTGAGCTCTTAAAGCTTTGATATTCATCGCTAAAACAACTACAATCACCAGTACAAAAATAACAGTAGCCAAAGCCCACAAAGCTGTTTTGGTAGAAGTTTGAGAACCTTTTGTCGCATTAACGACATATGTGCTGATGGTGTCAAATGTAGCAGGTTTAGTATAAGTGGTAATAAAATAATCATCTAAAGATAAAGTCGTTGATAACAAAAAACCAGAAATAACACCAGGCAAAATTTGCGGAAACACTATTTGACGTAAAGCTCTTGCAGGTGTTGCCCCTAGATCTAAAGCTACCTCGTAAAGACCAGAATCCATTTGAATTAATTTAGGCATTACTGCTAAATAAACAAAAGGTGCACATAATGTTACATGCCCTGCAAGTAAAGGAATAAAACTGTCCTTGCTAACCTTTAAAACTACAACTAATAAAATAGTAATCGAAAACCCTGTAACAACATCTGCATTAATCACAGGTATTTGATTCATTACTGAGATCGCATTACTGGTTTTTTGTTTAGAATAGAAAGAGCCAATTGCACCTAAAGTTCCTAGGATAGTGGCAATAGTTGCAGAAACTAGAGCAAGAACAAAGGTACCAATTATCATATTGCGTAGTTCAGGTGTTGTAAACAAGTTAATATAATTTTGCAAAGAAAAATTTCTGATAACCCCAATACTAGTAGAATCTGTAAAACTATAGATGGCTAAAACTACGATTGGTAAATATAAAAAAAGTAAAACTAATGATAGAAAAACCCATTTATAACCTTTTTTCATTATAGTAAATTGCCTCCATCTTTGTTGTCTTCTTCCTTAGTTGTAGTTAATAAGGTAAAGATACAAATAATCAATAACAGTATCAAAGCTATCATCGAACCACCATTCCAATTATCTGCCGCAAAATAACTACTAATTAAGGAACCCATGATGAATGTACTGTTGTAGAGCATGTCCAAAACAACATAATTTGTCATCGAAGGTAAAAAAACCATTGCTATTCCGCTCATAACACCAGGTAATGACAATGGTAGAGTGATTCGTAAAAAAGTTTCTTTATCACCAGCTCCTAGATCTTTTGCCGCTTCAATTAAGGCAGGATCAAGTTTTTCTATAGCAGTGTAGATAGGCAATATCATAAAAGGGAGAAAATCATAAGTCATTCCAATTACAGAGTTTGCGAAAGGATAAAAAGCTAAGTTACCTTGGATTAGGGTTAGAATTTCTTTTAAGGCAGTGATTCTTAGAGAAAAATTGATCCACATTGGTAATACAAATAACATAATAATTACCGAACGAGCTTTTAACTTGCTAGTCGCCAAAAAATAGGCAACAGGATAGGCTAAAATCAAACAAAAAAATGTAGTAGTAGCTGCTATTGCAAAACTATAAAATAAAGTGCCAAGTGTATTTGGATTTGTAAAAAAATCTGTTAAATTTGTTAAAGTAAACTCACCCGATCCATTAGTAAAAGCAAAGTAAAAAAGAACCAGCAAAGGCATTACAACAAAAATTAATAAAAACAGTACATAAGGAATACCTAAATTTTTTCGAGTAAAATGTATTCTCATTCATTTCTCCCATTACATATAATCAGAATTGTCATCTAGATCGTTCTCTCAAAAGCTTACCTTTAATGCTTATTTTGATTTTTTTATGGTAAAACTCATTTTATCAACTGGCATGATCAGGCCTACTCGATCATGCATATTCCATAAATATTCATCATAAACTGCAAAATCGTGTTCTAGTTCTGTATGAATTACATAAAGATAATACGATCCTTGATAGATAAGATTACTAATTTTACCTTCTATAAGCCCTTCATCAACATTATCTGTCATTTTTATATCTTGGGGTTGGATGGAAGCATGAATTTTAGCACGCTCCAAATCAATTTTTTCACCAGAAGCGTCTATTACTGTGCCATCACTTAAGCGTTTACTATCCTTGAAAAGTTTCGTTAAACTAGTATCCAGCACTTTGTTATTGTATTCCAAACGATAATCACTATTAATATCAACCTGGAAGTGATTAGTATGATCCTCAGCAATCACTACGTGAATACTCTCTGGTTTAATTTTCATACCGACTTTTTCACCCACTTCAATGTGTTCAGTACTGTAAACGATCATTTCATTTTTGCCAGATTGTATGGCTATTTCATAATGTATTCCTTGAAAAACAACAGAGCTAACTACTCCCTTAATTGTACCTTCTTCGGGTTTCGTAATTTCTACATCTTCGGGTCTGATTACTGCTGAAACGTGCATTCCTTCTAAAATATCATCAACACAATCAAATTCGCCCCCGCAAAAACGTGCCTTGAGCTTTTTGGTCATGATACCACTAAAAATATTACTTTCACCAATGAAATCAGCCACAAAAACATTTACTGGTTCATTATAAATATCCTCGGGTGTTCCTATCTGTTGGATCTTACCCTCATTCATAACGACAATTTTATCTGACATTGTCAGTGCTTCTTCTTGATCATGCGTAACATAAATAAACGTAATACCTAGTTTTTTATGCATGTTTTTTAGTTCAACTTGCATTTCTTTACGCATTTTTAAATCCAGAGCACCCAATGGTTCGTCCAATAATAATATTTCAGGTTCATTTACCAAAGCTCTTGCAATAGCAATTCTTTGTTGTTGACCACCAGACAAAGTATCTATACTACGTTCTTCAAAACCCTCTAAATCTACCAAAGTTAAAACCCGTTTTACTTTACGAGCAATTACATCCTTAGGCATTTTTTTCTGTTTAAGACCAAAGGCAATATTTTCGTATATGTTCATATGTGGAAACAATGCATAACGCTGAAATACAGTATTAATCGGGCGATCATAGGGAGGCAATTTTGTGATTGACTTACCATTTAATAAAATTTCACCATGAGTTGGAAGGTCAAAACCAGCAATCATTCTAAGAGTTGTAGTTTTTCCACAGCCAGAAGGCCCTAAAAAAGTAACAAATTCTCCTCGTTTTACCTCTAGATTAAAGTCTTCAACTGCTACAAAGCCGTCATCTTCAAATCTCTTTGTAACATTCTTTAACTCGATAATATTAGTATTTTCCATTCTAATCTCCTATAACGATGAAAAATGATTGTAATTTACAAACATTCTTATCATAACATCGGATGAAAATAAATTATATTGTTTTTTGTCTGATTGAAAATATCTTTTTTTATGAAATTATTAACAAATTATCTAAGTATATTTAAAAAGTCTGACGTTTTACTGAAACGTCAGACTGTATACCTGGCGGAGAGTGTGGGATTTGAACCCACGATACGCTACAAACGTATACACGATTTCCAATCGTGCGCCTTCAGCCAGCTCGGCCAACTCTCCAATTCTATTTAAATTAATGCGGAAATAATATTATCATAGTCAATTTTTTTTAGCAAATTTTCCTTGAATTTGAATAAAGTTTATTTGCTCTTTAAGCTCAGCGAAATAAATTTGCTACCATTAATGCGATAAACAAATAAACTCATCTACTTCATTTTTATAAAAATTCTTGGAATTCTGCTATAATCTATACTAATTTATTTTTTTGGAGAGGTATTAAAATGATTTCAGATACTGTAACTGTCACAATTACAATGGTTTTGTATATGGCAGTTGTAATTGGCATTGGTCTTTATTTCGCTAAACGCGCAAATAAAAGTAGTGATGAATATTTTCTAGGTGGACGTTCCTTGGGACCCTGGGTTTCTGCTATGAGTGCAGAAGCTTCTGATATGAGTGGCTATTTACTAATGGGTGTACCTGGGGTAGCTTATTGGTTTGGTCTTAGCGATGCTTTTTGGACAGCATTAGGATTAGCAGTTGGTACATATCTCAACTGGCTTATCGTTGCCAAGCGTCTTCGTACCTACTCTCATGTTGCAGGTGATGCAATAACCATACCCGATTTCTTTAGCAATCGCTTTAAAGAAGACAAGAAAATTCTGATGGGAATTTCATCCATTTTTATTATTTTCTTTTTTATTGTTTATGCTGCATCTTGTTTTGTTACAATGGGTAAATTATTCCAATCACTTTTTGGTTTTAACTATCATGGAATGATGATAATAGGTGCTATTTTTGTAGTTCTTTATACTTTCATTGGTGGATTTTTGGCAGAAAGCACCTCTGACTTTATGCAGGCTATCGTCATGATCTTCGCGCTAAGTATGGTAACTTACATTGGTCTAAAAGAATCTGGTGGTATAGCTGGTGTAGTTGCTAACTTAGAATCATTTCCTGGTTTCTTGGAGTTTTTTGGAATCGCTCAACCTGAGCTTGTTGATGGAGTACAACAAATTAGTTCTACTGGTGAGCCTTTATTTGGACCCGCAGGTGATTATTCCACATTAACGATCATCTCAACTTTGTCTTGGGGTTTAGGCTATTTTGGGATGCCACAAGTTTTATTAAGATTCATGGCAATTAGAAAGCCAGAAGAAGTAAAATCAGCACGTCGTATTGCGACAATTTGGGTTGTAATTTCATTATTTACAGCAGTTCTTATCGGTCTGATTGGACGCTCAATCTATCCTACTGCTTTTACAACTCAAGGTGATGCCGAAAATATTTTTATCTTAACTGCAACACAATTACTGCCACCTGTATTTGCCGGACTAGCAATGGCAGGAATTTTAGCAGCTACAATCAGTTCTGCTGACTCGTACTTGTTGATTGCAGCATCTGCTGTTTCTAAAAATCTATTTTTAGGAATATTTAAAAAGGAGGCAAACGATCGTGATGTTATGAAAGTGTCTAGGATTACATTAGTAGTTATTGCCATTTTAGGAATTTTAATTGCCCTAGATGAAAACAGTGTTATCTTTAATGTTGTTGCTTTTGCTTGGGCTGGTTTTGGTGCCACTTTTGGTCCAATTATGTTATTCTCGCTCTTCTGGAAAAGAGTTACTCATCAAGGTGCTATCGCAGGTATGGTATCTGGTGGTATTACCGTTATCGTTTGGCGTTTATTAATTAAACCATTAGGTGGAATCTTTAATGTTTATGAATTACTACCAGCCTTTGTTTTATCTGCAATTTGTATAGTGGTTGTGTCACTACTTACGCCTGAACCTTCAGCAGAAATTCAAGCAGAATTTGAAGAAGCTGGGGCAAGAGGATAAATAAAATGGTTAAAAGCTAAGTTATTAAAGATTATTGTGCTTTAAAATTTCACGATAAACTTTTTGTACTGGCAAACCCATGATTGTAAAAAAATCACCTTTTATTTCTTTTATTAGTACAGAAGCTGGGCCTTGGATTCCATAGGCTCCAGCTTTATCTAATGGATCATCTGTCAAAACATATTGATTGATTAGATTCTTCTGAACTTCATCCAAATCACAAAAGGTTACGTCTGCTACATTAGAAAAAGTTGTTGTATCCTTATTAGAAATTATAGTCACTCCGGTATAAACCTGATGAGTATTACCGCTTAGTTCAGTTAACATGGCTTTAGCTTCTGCATGATCTTTTGGTTTTCCATAAATTTTATTATTAAGGATTACGCACGTATCAGCTGCTAAGACTAAAAAATTGGCTCTGATCGAACTGGATAAAGTTTGCCAAACAGCTTTGGCTTTTTCCAGAGATAATTTTTCTGTTAATAAAACACCCAAAGCTCTGTTTGAATTAGAAGTGAAAAAAGATGCTGTTAAGCTTTCTTCAATAGCTCGTTCATTAATAGACTGGGTCTTAACTTCAAAGTCAAAACCCAGCATTTTTAAAAGTTCAAATCTTCTTTGTGAATGACTAGCTAAAATAATTTTCTTTTTAGGCATTTTTGTGGTTATTTAGATCAATAATCAATTTGCAACGATATTAACTATTCTACCTGGTACATAAATAATTTTGCGTACTGTTTTATCTTGAGTCCAAGTTTCAAAATTTGGTAATTGATATAAGATCTCTTCCACCGCCTTTTGATCTGCATCATGTGGAATTTCGATTCTGTCCCTCATTTTGCCGTTAACTTGTACAGCTATTTCGATGACCTCTTGTTTAATGGCTTCTTCATCATATTCTGGCCATTTTTCTAAGAAAATCGAAGTATCTTCATGCCCAAACATCTCCCAGAGTTCTTCTGTAAAATGTGGGGCAAACGGAGCTAATAAACGTAAATAATCAGATAATGTTTGATAGACAAGTTCAAGTTTATAGTCTTTTGCTCTTACATAATCTTGTAAAGTATTCAATAACTCCATTAAACGTGCAATTGAAGTATTAAACTGAAATTTTTCTGCGTCTTGAGTTACTTGTTGAATTGTATAATGTTTGACACGATTTAATTCTTGGTCAGCTTCGGTTAATTCAAAATCTTCCCAAGGATTAAAAGCTGAATCATTTGCCCATTTAGACAACAAACTTGAATCTTTTTCGTTAATTTTATCGATAACATCTTCAACTAATCTTTGAATCCGACTCATAAACTTAGTAATTGCAACTAATGTATCATCATTCCAAGGACCACCTTCTACATAAGCAAAAGCAAATCCAAGGAAAAGACGTAAAGCATCAGAACCATATTTATTAATATAATCATCTGGCGAAATAGTATTACCTAGTGACTTTGACATTTTTCTACCATCAGAACCAAGAATTGTTCCTTGATGTGTTAAAGCCTGGAACGGCTCATCAAAATTGAGCATACCCATATCACGCAGTGCTTTTGTTATAAAGCGTGCATAGAGCAAATGCATGGCTGCATGTTCTGAACCACCAATATAATGGTCGACTGGGCACATTTTATTAACTTTATCTGAATCAAACATTGCTTCATCATTGTTATTATCAACAAAGCGGAATTGATACCAAGAGGAGCAGACAAAAGTGTCAAGTGTATCCGGATCTCTTGTGGCTGGACCACTACAATTTGGACAAGTAGTGTTCATAAAACCTTCATGTTTAGATAAAGGTGATTTTCCATCCGGTGTGAAATCTACATCAAAAGGTAACTCTACTGGTAGATCTTCTTCTGGAACGGGAACTTCGCCACATTTTTTGCAATAGATCATCGGGATTGGTGTTCCCCAATAGCGTTGACGGGAGACAAGCCAGTCGCGCAAACGATAATTAATTTGTTTTTCAGCTAATTTTTGCTCACTCAATTCAGCTACAATTGCATCCTGAGCTTCTTCTGATTTCATACCTGTAAACTTGCCACTATTTACTAAGACGCCAAGATCTGAATAAGGTAATTCGGTGTCTTCATTAGGATCAGAAATAACCTGAACGATTGGCAAATTAAATGTCTGACAGAATTCATAATCACGCTCGTCATGACCTGGAACCATCATTACACAACCTGTACCATAACCAGAGACTACATAATCGGCAGTCCAAACTGGTATTTTTTCATTATTGATTGGATTAATTGCATATGAGCCTGTAAAAACCCCTGTTTTCTCACGCGTAGCTGATGTCCGATCAATTTCAGATAAACTTAGAGTTTTTTGTTGATAAGCTTCAACAGCTTCTTTATTTTCTGATGTAGTTAAGAGATCACAAAGTTCGCTATCTGGCGCAACAGCAAGACCAACAACACCAAACAACGTGTCGATACGAGTAGTAAAGCAATCTAAAAATAAGTCATCTCCTTGTTCAGATCGAACAGGTTTATCATTTTTAATTGCTTTAAATCTTACCTCTGCACCTTCAGACCTACCTATCCAATTTTCTTGAATTTTCTTAGTAGTTTCAGGCCAATCTAAATCCTTTAATCCATCTAACAATTCATCGGCATAATCAGTTATCTTGAAAAACCATTGAGTTAAATTCTTTTTAACAACAGTGGCGCCACAACGTTCACAAGTTTGATCTGACAATACTTGTTCATTTGCAAGAACTGTATTGCACTGTGGACACCAATTAACAGGTGCTTTTTTACGATAGGCTAAGCCGTTTTCATATAGCTTCAAGAATAGATACTGATTCCAGCGATAATAATCAGGGCGACAAGTTGCAAGTTCATGCTCCCAGTTAAAAAGTCCACCCATATTTTTGAGTTGCTCTTCCATTTTGGCTATATTTGCTTCGGTACTAGTTTGAGGGTGGACGCCAGTTTGGATTGCATAATTTTCTGCTGGCAAACCAAAAGCATCAAAACCCATTGGTTGGAAAACTTCATAACCTTGCATTTTTTTCATGCGAGCCCAACTATCAGATAATCCGTAATTATACCAATGTCCAACATGTAAATTTGAACCAGAAGGATATGAAAACATTTCTAAAACATATAATTTATTGTCTATATTGTCAGGATTAAATTTTGCTAGCTCCAGATCTTCCCAGCGTTTTTGCCATTTTCTATCTGTTTTTACTGAATATTGCATAATTACCTCTTTATTTTGTTTTTTATATCTTCAATATCTAAAATTAATTTTTAATTCGTACTACAGAATACAATGTCAAGGCTTATTTTTCAATCTAAGCCTAGTTATTTATCCCACTTTCTTTAGAAAAAGTAATAACGGATTAAGCCAAGTAAGACAAAATGAGCAGGATAAAAAATATAGAAGAAATATTTTTGCCATTTTGGTGGTTTAGGTTCGTCTTTGCGGTGTAAATATATAGGTACTGCAAAAACAGTCAGCCATTGTAAGGAATTATAATTATGGAGTGTACTTTTGCCAAGCCAACCCGGAAGTTGGAAAATTAAATTTACAACTATTATTAATAAATATGCCATTAAGGTTGGATTTTTGAATTCAATACTTTCTAAAATATAAAAAGCCACAACCATTAACAAGCCATAAAGTCCATATTCCGTATCGTAGTAAACTATACAGAATACAGAAATAAGCATAAAAACCAAACCAAGAATCAAACCGAAAAATGGCGAAAGCTCAAAACCGAGATTTATCCTAAAGTGGAATGGTAAGTTTTCGTCTTGTGCCCCACCCGATTGAATAGGCTGCATTCGAACCAGAAGATCATAACCAGAATTAATCAGAATTTTCAAAGCTATTAAAAAAACAAGTGAAAAACTGAAAGTGAATATGATATTAATACCCGAATAATAAAAATTATTTAATTCATAAATTTTACGAAAAGCAAATTCAGAAATAAAAGCAAATGTAAAAAGTCTCAAAAAATATTTGAGCCAATTTTTACTATGGATAAAACCAAAGGCTAGTGAAAAAGCAAAAAGTGGCATAGCTAAGCGACCAAAACCGCGCATACATTCATATAACTGTGGAGGTATTTGGTCATAGAAGAAAAAACCGATATGATCTATTAACATACTTAGGGCAGCTATCCACTTTAGCATCAACTAGCCTCCATTTCCTATTTGACAAATTATAAGCTGACATTTGTTTGCCTTTTGCCTATTTCCTTAGATAAATAAAATAGTTTTCAAATAAAACAGCACAGCAAATATTATAAACTGTAAACTGATACTTGTTAAATAAAGAATCTCAAAAATTGATAAGAATTCTAAATTAATTGTGTCTTTTTGCTGCTTTCCTATAACTAAATTGTCATTCTTATTTGTTAAAGATTGATGATTATCTGTCTGATCCAAATTTTCACCAACTTTTTCTTTCAAGGGCTTAGTAATATCATTTTTTTGGGATTGTTTTCCTTTTTTGGGCAAAAATTGCTTATAACCTAAAAACTTTTCTACAAAAACATTTTTTATTTCCTTGTCAACTTTAATTGGACGTATCAAGAATCTTAAAACAGTTATCCATATGTTATACGGAATTGTATAGAGAAAGTCTAAAACGACATTTTGCATCTGAAAAGCTCGAGCTTGAAGAGCAAAGGCTAAATACAAGAAACAAAAAGGCCAACTGCTAACAGATAAAATAATAAGTGGGATCAAAAAATATCTAACTAGCTGATCTAATAATAACCGAATAGATTGTCTATACATCCTCGCGATATCATTTTCTTTTATTCGAATATCAAGCAAGCTTTGCATTTTAGCTAAGCCTATATATGTACCTTGCTCCAAAAAAAATCTTTTGAGACCTATTACAGGCAAAACCCTGTCTTTAAAAGAAAAAAGCTGGAGCGAGAAAAAAACATTCATGAAAAAATAAAGCCAATAAGAAGTATAGAAACTACCTTCTAATAATAAATGGCATAAAACAGCAATTGCAACTGAGATGAAAATTGTCCAAAAAGGTACAAAAACCGAATTATATCTAGAATATATTGCATTAAGTGGTTTAATATTTATAACCATATTCCTACTATTTTTGGCAATATTAAGAATTGAAAATGTATTGGTGGAGATAAAAAGACTCAAAATAGCTCCAAATACAAAACTTACAAAAAAATTATTTTCAATCCATTTGAGAGCGTTCATCTGCTAATTCTAATAATAACTCGTCTTTATTTATGAGGTTACTATAATATGATTTTGTCTCTTTTTCAGCTAAAGCAAAATCTCCATCATTACGAATAATTTCTTCAGCCAAGCGTCTCATAATAATTCGTTTTTCTGCTTCATCTAATGAAGTAATAAATTCATTTTGTTGAAAATCTTGATACTTTTCTATAGCATCAAGCCAATCCTCTTTTATCAGCTTTACAATTTTATTTTGAAAAAGTCGAGTTAGAACTTGTTTGTTTTTAATATTTATTGCAATTTCAATGGAATCAAGCGAAACATTATCATGAATGAGCACTTCACTATTAGGAGAATTAGGATTATAGCTCAAAACATTATTTTTAAGACAAACATCACAAATTCGTTCATTTTGTTCTAAATCAGATAAAGCGGTTATTACTATAAAAGGTTTGACTTTGGCAGAAGTATAATGTTCTGCCACTTCAAGCGAAAATTCAGCTTGTAACAAGTTAATTCTAGCTGGAAATTCTTTTAATAACTCTTTAAATTCAGGGACAAAATTGTCACTCCAAATCGTTAATAATGCATCATCGTATAGCAATGACTTAGCAATTTCAGCTGCTTTTTTATTGCCTCCAACAACAAAACAAGACTTATCTGCTAAATTAATAAAAAATGATTTGTATTTCACAGGTTTGCCAACTTTCTGATTTTATTAATAGTTTATATTCTTAAATAATTTGCTTCAAGTATTAATTGCTCTACGCAATAGATTGTTTTTTATTTAACAATCGAAAAATACAGTAAAACTATAATCCCTAAGATGATGCGATAATAGGCAAATACTTTGAAATCATTTTTCCTGATATAGGCCATGAGCTTTTTGATGACGACATATGAAACCAAAAATGCTACTACTGAGCCTACTAGTAAAACTGTCCACTCTAAACCGGTAAATAATGAGTAATCCGCTTTAAACATTTTCAAGGCAGAGGCACCAAACATAACCGGAACAGCTAAATAAAATGTAAATTCTGCTGCAACTTTACGCGAAAGTCCAATCAAAATTCCGCCTAAAATTGTTGCACCAGAACGAGAAGTTCCTGGAAAAATAGCAGCAATCAATTGGAACAAGCCGATTATAAAAGCGTCTTTATAAGTAATTTTGTCAGCTGACAATATTGTTGGTTTAATATCTTTATTTCTATTTTCAATCACTATAAAAGCAATACCAACAACTATTAACATTATTGCGACAGTTTGGTAATTATAAAATAGTTCATCTATTTTTTCCTCAAAAGGAAGACCAACGATGATAGCTGGAATACAGGCAACAATGATTTTAAACCACAAATCAATAATATCCTTATCAACAGTCATCTTCTTTTGACCAGTTTTTGGATTTTTCTTAACTGGGAATGGCCAGATGTCATGCCAATAAAGAAGAACAACTGCCATGATTGCTCCAAGCTGAATCACAACAATAAAAACAGATTTAAATGCTTCTGACAAATTTAAAGTCACAAATTCATCGAATAAAATCATATGCCCCGTACTGCTAACCGGGAGCCATTCTGTGATACCTTCAACAATTCCAAATAGAATTGCTTTTATAATTTCAATCCATGCCATAAAATAACCTCTAGCGACGTACTATAATACGCTGGCCAGTCCAGCCTATGAGGACGCCTAAAATATTCAATAGATAATCATCTATATCAAAAATTCCCCAAATGGTAATTAATTGAATAAATTCAATTAAAAGTATGAACAAAGTACCTGTTAAAAACGTTAAGAAAAATGTTTTTTTGCGCTTTGTCAACAAAGGGACAAAAAAGCCAAATGGGATCAACAAAACAATGTTACCAAACAAATTTAGATAGGAGTAAAGAGAATTAGTTGCCCTAATATCATTGACAAAAATCATGATTGTCTTAAACGGTGTTAAATTATAATTGCTTGGTAGTCTAAAAATACCCTGAGATGCTACCGTAAAATCTTGGGGTGAATCAGCAATATTGCCTTTTAATAGCAAAATATAAAGCAAAACTAAAATATATAGGATAAAGATTAATATAATTAATGGTCTGTATTTCTTTTTGGACATGCAGAGATTATAACATGAATCTTTTTACATTTTAGTGAAATTTAAGAATTAAATTGTTGCTTCCTACTTCTAATCAAAATGCCAGCAATCAAATATACGAACATTAAACCAAGCATGACTACAATATTTTTAAGCCAATAGTCAAATTCAAAGAGATCCAAACTTGCTTCTGAAACATATAATAAATTATTAATATGCCAGTAATTAGGGAAAATGGAAGATGACTTAATAAACATGTCGGGTAAAAAATCTCTCGGAACAAAAATCCCAGCAGAAAAAGCAATAAACAAACTTAAAATGGTTGATAAAAAGCTAATAATTTCTTCTTTGCTGACTATTTGGACAATTAAAAACATTAAGGTTGTTAAAGCAAGAAGTTGAACAAATTCTGAAATCAATAGATAAGGAAAGTAATCATGTTTAAATCCAGCAGTACCAGCAAAGAATGCGCTAATAGCAAGACCAACTAACCAGATCATGATCATGGCTAAAAACATAGCAATAAAAATCCCAACAATTCGTTTTCTTTCAGAATAACCACTGACAATGTTTCGTCTATAAACTGCAGTTTTATCCATTATCAAATAAGCCAAAGCAACAACTGCAATACCTGTACCAACAAGCGCATAAGACAAAAACTGAAAACTTGGAACTAATTTTTGAAATGGAGTGATTTCAGTTTCGGGATAATCAAATTCGACAGAAGATTCAAACAATTGATCTAGTTCTTTGAGAATGCTTTTTTCAGTAACAACATCAATATCATAATCGTAAAGTAAAAGATATTGTTGCCAGATTCTGAAATATTGGTTGACTTTTTCTTTAATACCATTATTGATCAATACATTAATCGATTCATCTGTTGCTAGACGAACTTCATTTGGATTTTGATAAAAATCTTTAGTAAAGTTTTTTGGAATAGTTATGACAATGTCTAATTTTTCTTCATAGAAATAATCATTAATAATTTGCTCATCTCGCTCAATGATTACTTCTTCATTGCCTTTGAGAATATATGCCTTGAGATGATTAGTAAGGGCTGTATTATCTTCATCAAAAATAGCAATCTGTCCTTTTGAAAAAGCTCCTTCTTCAGACAAATCAATTTGCACAAAAGTTAAACTTACAATAAGTACCATTATAGCTAAATACATTATGACGGTGCCTTTATGTTTATTGGCAATTTTATAATATAATTTAAAGGCGCTCATAACTATTTTTCCTCAATCCATATAGTGTAATAACTAAAAATACTAAAATATAAATTCCTAAAAATTTTATTGCATCAAAAAATCTGACCAAATTTGAATCAGAGTAAAGAACATATAGTCCACGTGAAACGATGCCTACAGGATTAATTTTATGTAATATAGGAAAATTATCGCTAATTAAAATTGCTATATGATGGATCATCATGCCAGAAGTAAAACCAAAGAATAACGGGATTCCAATTCCTAAAGCCGTTCTTAGATTTTTTTGGAATGGCAATAAGGTCGCAAGAGCGGAGCCAGTTAATAAGGCAGCTAGATTACCTAAGATCATCAAAGAAACAATTTGGACCTGCCTGTGACCTAAGCTAACCCCTAACAGTCCGACATAATGATATATCAACCAACTAAAAAATGCTTGAATTATAAACAAGGGCAAAAAGGAAGCAAAAAACATTTTTGTTTTTGTTACGCCTGACACAGAATTTCTTTTTCCTCGTTCGCTTTGATTAGCAATGATATGTTCAACCGTATAAGATCCTGCAGAAATTGGGTAAAAAGCTAAATAACCAATCGCTGCAAAAAAATAAATGAGTGCAGGATTGGTTGAATCTGAATCTGCCTGTTCTTCGAAAACATCAGTTTGGCTTTCTATTACCGCTAAAATTTCATCTGATATTTCTGCATCAATTTTTGCTTCCATTTCGGTAGAAATTTCTTCGAAGGTCTTAGAAGCTAATTCTTCTTGGCTAAAATAATCTAAAACATCAACATTTGAATATTTTGCCTCATATTGATGTTCTAAAGATATCGTCAATTTTCGATTAGTCTCATAACCATCTAAAAATTGAGTAAGAATACCCATTTTTACATCGCCCAATCCTTGGCTATCCTTGATAGTTATTGGATTTTTGGCTTCAACAATGGCATTAATCTGCTTATTTTTGATCATCTCTCTGGCTTTTGCTTCATCAGTTTGATGATAAATAAGATAAATCTCTTTATCAACAGAATTATTTTTTTCAATAATTTGTAGTTCACCATCTTCTAATATTGCATTAGCAGAAAAATAATCAAGATAATCTATTAAATCTGATTCTTCTTGACTATCCGCACTTATAATCGCTATTTTAATCGGTTCTTCTTGCAAACTTGCTTCTGGCTCCATCAAACCGGATAAAGCAAAAAATATAATTGTAATATATGCAAAAGGAAAAAGGAAAGTCCAAATAATATTGCTTTTATTTTTAAAATATACCTGTGAGTAATACCTTATTAGATGGCTAAACATTGTCTTTTAGTTCCTTACCTGTTATTTCTAGGAAGACATCATTGAGAGTCGGTTTTTCACTTGAAACAGAAACTGGTTTAAGATTATGTTCTTCTAGAAGATTTAACAAATCCAAAAGAGTATATCGATTTGAATTCGTTTTAAAAGATAATTTTGCATCTTGATATGTTAAATGTGAAATTTCTGGTTCTTGCTCTAAGATATTTAAGACAGAATCTGTTAAATCAAAAATGACAACATCTATACTTTGTGCTAGAGATGAATTTGAAATAATTTCTTCACTACTACCTGTCACCAAAACTTGACCTTGATCGAGGATAACCAAGCGATCACAAAGCATTTCCACTTCTTCCATGTAGTGAGTTGTATAAACAATAGTTGAACCTTGTTTCCTTAAGTCTTCAATACCTTCTAAGATACGATTTCTTGATTGTGGATCAACAGCCACAGTCGGTTCATCTAAAAAAATCAATTTGGGTTTATGGGCAATTCCACACGCTAGATTAAGACGCCTTAATAAACCACCAGACAATTTACTCGGTACAAATTTCCTAAACTTGTCTAGACCTGTAAAATCTATCGCCTCATCTACATGCTGTTTTCTTTGATGTTTATCAAAAATGTAAAGTCCACAAAAATAATCAATATTTTCTTGTACAGTAAGTTCTTCATAAACTGCAATGTCTTGAGGAACATAACCTATCTTTTGTTTAATCTTGAAAGACGTAGCTGTCATTTCCTCACCAAAAATATAAACTTTGCCTTGATCATAGCGTAAAAGAGCTAAGATACAATTTATTAAAGTTGATTTGCCTGAACCATTTGGTCCCAGCAAACCAAAAATTTCATTTTCATAAACAGATAAATTAAGATGATCGACAGCAACTAACTCTTTATATTTTTTGACTAAGTCAACAACTTCTATTTCAAAATTTTTATTCATCGTGATGACCTCAAGCTTCAGATATCAAATCTAGTGTAAGTATAATTCTATTTTATGCTTAAAACCATTATGTAAATGTTAAATAAATGTAAAAAAACGGTTATTCATACTTTCTGATAACCGTTTCAAAAGACTTGGCTTAATTTTTAGATTGCAGTAAATCTATTCCTCTTCTTCTGGTTCAAAATACTCACCGGGTTGGAGCATGGTAGTAATACAAGCAGATAAATCAGAATCTTTTTTGTCACGCCGATAAGAATGTAATAAATCCTTTTCCTCGAATGTATCAAGTCCGACTGAATAAATATTCTCTGATAAAACGCCTTCTTCTTCTAATGTTAATAATATTGCTTTTTCTAAATCTAGAGTAATTTTTCCGTCTTTTTCAAAAAGAAATTCATCCACGTTAAGGAAAGCACCATAGAATAAATCGGCTACGTCATCTTTGATTTCATAAGAATCTACAGAAATATGTGGACCTATACCAACTAAAACATCGGCAGGGTCAACTTCGTATGCTGTGTTCATGTGTTGAAGAGCTTTTCTTGCAATGCGAGAAAAGGTGCCTTTCCAGCCTGAATGAATATTTGCTTGTATTCTTTTAATTGGATCATAAAAAATAATTGGTACACAGTCCGCGGCAGTTGAAGCAAGAACGTAGGTTTTTTGAGATGTAATTAGACCATCAAGACCCATATTTCGGTAACCAAAATCATATTTTCTACCTAGTTCAGGTTCATCTACAATAGCTACCCAGTCAGTATGTTTTTGCTCCATAAAATAGTATTGCTCTGGGTAAATATCCATGGCTTTATATATTTTTTCTAAATTCTCTTCAACTTTTTTGTCCTCAGCATTGTCACGAACACGCATGTTCATATCAATTGTTGTAAAGACATGATTTAAGCCAGCTTCTAATAATTCCGGAATTCTAATGTAGCGAATACCATCAACTGTGATAACTTCATGAGATAACTTCATATCTGTCCTTTCAAAAATTAAAACTTATATTAATAACACAAAACATTATATATTGCAAACAGCCCATTAATTATAACAAACTTCGAAGAAAATTTCCTGTATTTACATTTTTCCTATGATATACTGTGTTAGTTATGGCTATTTTAGATAAATAATAATAGTTTTTGCGATGATTTTTAGTAAAAGAAAAAAATTTAACTAGAAAGAGGGTCTATGGATTTAGACTATACGAAATCCCTTCTCAACTTTATTGATAATAGTCCCACTGCATATCAGGCAGTAGAAAATATGCGTCAAGCCTTAAATAAGCAAGGGTATAAAAGATATAAAATCAACCAGACTACAAAGTTACAAAAAGGTGATCGTTATTATTACACAAAAAACGATTCTGCCTTAATTGCTTTTGAGATTGGTAATAAACCGATAGAGGCTGGTTTCAAAATTTTCGGTGCACATACAGATTCACCATCTCTTAGGATTAAACCTCAAGCAATATCAATCAAAGAAAATGCAATTTGTCTTAATACCGAAGTCTATGGCGGTCCAATTTTTTCTAGCTGGTTTGATCGTCCTTTGTCTTTAGCTGGTAGAGTTAGTGTAGCAGGTGAATCTCCTTTAAATATAAAAACTCATTTAATAGATTTTAGGAAGCCTATTTTAGTCCTACCTAATGTAGCAATTCATATGAATCGCAATGTCAATACTAAGAATGAAATTAAAGCAAATCTTCACTTGATACCAATCATGGGTATGGCATCCGAAATCGAATCAAAAGCAAATCAGTCTAAAAAGAAAGATAAAAGTTTTTGGCAGAATTGGTTTTATAGCCTAATTGCAAAAGAGTTAAAAATTGAACCAAAAGATATTTTGGATTTTGATCTTTTTACGTATGATCCAACTCCAGGTCAAATTGTAGGAGTTAATGATGATTTTATAGTATCCTCTCGTTTAGACAATTTAGCGATGTGCTATGCTGGTTTAAAAGCTCTCACCTCAGACAAAAAGAATTCTAATTTCAACGGCATTAATTTGTTACTTTATACCGATAATGAAGAAGTTGGTTCTGTAACAAAACAAGGAGCAGATAGTAGCTTTATCCGTGACATTTTAGAAAGTATCTGCATTAATTTAGGTTATAGTCGCCAAGATTTTCTAGCTATGTTTGATTCTTCCTACATGATCTCAGCTGATCAAGCACATGCTGCTCACCCAAATTACAGCGAATATGCTGATCCGGATCATCGTCCAATAATAAATTCTGGACCAGTTATAAAAGTCGCTGCTTCACAGTCCTATGCTACAGATAGTAGTTCTGCGGCTAAGTTTATTGGACTCTGTAAAAGTGCTGATGTTCCATATCAATGGTTTGTTAATCGAAGTGATTTAAGAGGTGGCTCCACAATTGGCTCAATCACCTCTGCTAGATTACCTATGTCCACTATCGACATAGGCAATGCTATTTGGGCTATGCATTCGAGCCGTGAAACTGGTGGCGTAAAAGATTTAATTTATTTAGATAGAGTCTTAAAATTATTTTTTGATCTATAAATTAAGGTTTACTTCAGTTTACAAATAGATTGATTGTCTAATGCGGTAGCTACATAGGTTCAAGATAATTATTACAATCTCAACTCTTTAAAATTAATCTCGCTACTATCGTCAGCTAAGATATGTTCAATCATATTTTGAAAAATATCCGATAAGTCACTTGCATAAAAAGTATATTTGGCATCTTGATTTGGGTCAGCAGCTAAATTATTTTCAAATAAGATTTTTTTTGTTGCTTCTGCTTGAGATAAAGCAGGATTCAAGATTTTAACATCTGGATAAAACTTCTGTAAGCGATCGGAAATTAATGGATAATGAGTGCAACCTAAAATTAAATATTCAGGTTTCTCCTGAGCCATAATTTGGTCTAAATAAGTATGAATAGCTGAATCTAACAATGGATCAGACAATAATCCTTGTTCGATAAGAGTAACAAACAAAGGACATGCCTTGGAGATAACTTTAGTGTTTGGTAGGATTTGCTTGATTTTTTGTTCATACATACCACTATTTATTGTAACTTCTGTTCCTATGACAACTATTTTTGCCTGCTCTTTTACAATATTTCTTGAAGCTTCAACCATCGGCTGAATAATATCAATAAAAGTCATTTCCGGAAAAGATTTTTTAAGGTTTTTTAAACTACTTGCTGATACAGTATTGCAAGCAATCCCAATCACTTTTACATCATTCTCTATTAAAAACTGGACAATTTCTTGAGCAAATTTATTAATCGTATCAACTGATTTTGAACCATATGGTGTTCTTGCAGTATCGCCAAAATAAATAATATGTTCATTTGGCAGTAGCTCTTTAATAGCTCTAACCGAGGTCAAACCACCTAAACCAGAATCAAAAATGCCAATAGGACGATTGTCACTCATAACTCTTTCTATTTTTTCCCTTCTAAACGAAGTTGTAAGCGTTGTCTCTCAAGATCATATGAAAGAACCTCAACCACAACTTGATCACCTACTTGTAAAATTTTTAGTGGATCCTTGACAAATTTGTCCGACATTTTAGATTTATGAATCAAGCCATCATGGTCGATTCCAACATCAACAAATGCACCAAAATCAACAACGTTACGAACAGTACCTGTTAAATTCATACCTGGTTTTAGGTCAGTATTTTTGAGGATTTTATCTTTAAGAATTGGTTTTTCAAAATCATCGCGTGGATCACGATTAGGCTTTAGTAGACCATCTCGAATCTCATTTAAAGTAAAAACATCTGTACTAAATTTATTTTCTAAAAACTTATCATCTTCATTAGCAAGTTTATTTCCAAGCTCCTTTGAAATAGGGATATCATAATACTGAGAAATTTTTTCTGTAAGTTCATAAGATTCTGGATGTACTGCTGTTTGATCCAAATATAACGGAGCATCAGCTATTCTTAAAAAACCAGCAGCTTGTTCAAAAGTTTTCTCCCCCAAATATTTAACTTCCTTAAGCTGTTCTCTAGAAGAAAATCCAGATATTTCTTGACGTTTTTTTACAATTTCATCGGCTATTCTTGTGTTTAAGCCAGCAACATAAGATAAAATATGAGGTGAAGCTGTGTTAAGATCGACGCCAACCTGATTAACACAATCCTCAACTACATCTAATAAAGCATCTTCGAGTTTTTTGGGGTTAATATCATGTTGATATTGACCTACCCCAATTGATTTTGGATTAATTTTTACTAATTCTGCTAATGGATCTTGTACTCGCCTGGCAATAGAGACTGCAGATCTTAAGTTTACATCTAAATCTGGAAATTCATTAGCAGCAGTTTCTGAGGCAGAATAAACTGATGCACCAGCTTCAGAAACTACAATCCAACTTATATCAAGATTTTTATATTCAATAAATTCTGCTACCCATAATTCAGATTCTCTTGAAGCAGTACCATTCCCAATCGCAATTAAATCAACAGGATGTTCTGACAACATGCTAATTAACTTTTGTTCTGCTAACATACTGTCCTGTTTAGACTCAAAGGGAAAGATAACTTCTGTATCTAGAAGCTCACCATGAGTATCAATTATTGCTAATTTACAACCATGGGCATAACCTGGATCCCAACCAAGGATATATTTATCTCGTATAGGAGCTTGAAGAAGCAGATTTTTTAAATTTGCGGAAAAAAGTTTTATCGAGCGGTCTTCTGCTGCTTCTTTTTTTGTTCTCCATAATTCATTTTTTAGTGACGGTGCTAAAAGACGATGCCAACTATCTTGACAGATATTGTAAAGACGTGGATAAATCTTGCTTTGGTTAGGTATAAAGAATTTAGCAAGATAATCGACAATCGAATCGTCTGGAGAAAGTAAATCAACTTTCAAAATGCCTTCCTTTTCTCCTCTTTGAATTGCAAGAAAACGATGTGATTCGAGCTGAGAAATATTTTCTTCAAAATCATAATACATTTGGTAAACACTATCTTGATCAGTTTTATTAGTTGTTCGAACAATTATTTGATCTGAAAGAATTTTTCTCAAACCTCTTCTAACATCTGCTCTGTCAGAAATTCGATCAGCAAGGATATCTGCCGCACCAAGCAAAACACCTTCGACAGTTTCTCTCTCCTTAATATTTGGAAGAATTTCTGCTGCTTCTTGTATAAGCTTGTCTTCTGTAATATTAGGATTCAAAAATAAATTGGCAAGTGGTTCCAAGCCTTGTTCGATTGCTTTTGTTGCTCTTGTTTGCTTTTTAGGACGAAAAGGACGATAAATATCTTCTAAGATAGTTAAATTATCCGCATCTTCGATCTGGTTTTTTAAACTTTCACTTAAAAGATTTGCATCTTTTAAAATCCGCAAAATATCGGATTTTCTTTGATCTAATGCTTTTAGTCGTTGCCATTCTTTAGCAAAGTTTCTTAAACTTTGATCATCTAGATTACCAGTCAAATGTTTGCGGTAGCGTGCAATAAAAGGAACTGTATTTCCTTCCTCCAACAAATTAATTATTTGTTTGACATTTTTAAGTTCAATTGAAAAATCGTTACTTAGTTTTTTTAGGTTAGACATAAAACATCCTTAAAAATCTTTTGGTCTATGAATGATTATTGGTTTTTTCTTGATTTGCATGTGGACAATGACAAGGTTTTGATAATTCATCAGCTTTAAAAGTTTTTGTCTCAAGTTCTCCATCTACTTCTATCAAAACTCTTGCAGTTTCACGTAATAAATTTACTGATGTGACCTTACCTTCACCCTTACTTGTCATCACTTTTTGACCTGGTTTAGGCATTCGATTAAAAGCATCAATGTATGCATCATGTTCGTATTGTAGACAACAAAGAAGTCTTCCACAAGCGCCTGAAATTTTTGATGGGT
>JAAYRJ010000181.1 GCA_012518845.1 Clostridiaceae bacterium | reverse complement strand
CTTACGGGGAATATTAAGACTAATTATTAATAATTAATATTGTTACGACTTTGAGAAGATGTTGGTTTAGGTAGCTAATGTCTTCTTTGTTGTGATTTATCAAAACTTATAAATGGTATAATGACAAAAAGGAGTGAAAAGGAGTGATAAGATGTATATTAAAACGTGTGAATTGTGCGGAGATGAGTTTGTAGCTAAAAGAAGCAACTCTAGATTTTGCTACAAAGAACATGTGAGAAAATGTGTGATTTGCAATAAGGAGTTCAAAATTATAGTTCTTAACAATCCGGCGGAAACGTGCTCGCAGAAATGTGCGGGTAAGTTAAGTGTAAAAAGGAAGGCTCAAAAGCTTGAAAATGTTGAAAAGAACTGCTCATTCTCATCTTGTAATGACAAGTTTACACCTAAAAACTCAAGACAAATATACTGCACTAAACAGCACGAACTACCATGTGAGGTTTGTGGTACTTACTTTCCAGTCAAGCAGAATCATAGACCTGGAAGGGTATGTTCAAGAAAGTGTTCTAACAAGCTTAACTCTATTGAAACTAACAAGAGGAACAAAAATAAAAATATAAGAAAGAACTGTAGGTTGTGCAAAAAGGAATTTATGACGAATAGGAGAAATCAAGTTTACTGTAAAATGCCACACTCTGTCAATTGCTTTTCATGTGGAAAAGAATTTAAGATAGAGAGAGCATATGAAGGTAGGCTTGAATACACCTGTGGAGATATGGATTGCAGGCAAAAGCTAATCGAACACACTAACAATAAAATATATGGGGTGCAAAATACATTTCAATCAGAAGAAATCAAAAAGAAGATTCGAGAAACTAACTTAGAAAACCTTGGTGTAGAATACCCATCACAAAATAAGGATATAATGAAAAAGGTTCACAAGACAATGCTTAAAAGATATGGAGCAGAGGTTCCTATGAAAGTTCCTAAAATGAAAAGAACAATAATGAATACTAATGTAGAAAGACATGGGGCAAGCAATCCCGGACTGTTCAACATTAAGAACATAGAAGACTATTTGAATTTTCCCAATTATGTGATTACTGCAAATAAAAGTGTTCGAGAGTTAACAAAGTATTTCAATGTTAGTGAGAAAACAATTCGCACAAAAATTATAGACAGCAATGTCGAACATCTATTTCCTAACTTTTACACACTATCAAAGAATGAAAGAGAAATTGCTCAGCTAATAGAAGATAATACTGACTTAGACATAACCCTTCACAATAGAAGAATAATTAAGCCTCAAGAGATAGATATATATCTGCCTAGTGTTAGAGTAGGCATTGAGGTCTCACCTACTTACACGCACAATTCAAAATGTGGTTGGGGTGGAGAAGGGAAGGGCTTAGATAAAAACTATCACTATGATAAGTTTAAACTGGCAAATGACAACAATATTGAACTTATAACCCTATTTGATTGGTATGACTACAATAAAGTATTTAGTTATGTAAAAAGTTTGATAGATAAAGATGTGGACATGAGTCAACTTAACCTAAAAGAAACATCATATAGCAAAACAGT
>JAAYRJ010000180.1 GCA_012518845.1 Clostridiaceae bacterium | reverse complement strand
ATATCTATACAAATTGAAAATGATTTATAGCTGATTTGAAAAACAAAAGTCTCAAAAAGTCATCAGCCTTGTTAAACTTGCTAATCTGGATACAAGTTGAATTATTCGAAATCTTTAAGCTGCAATTTATTATTAGACTAATTCATTCTTTTTTCTCTATAATAGACTTATTTATCATGCTTATAGCAATCAATGCATATAAACAAGTTGAAAGTAAAGGTACAAAAATGAAAGATGACAAAAAAATAGCTAAACATATTCACAAAGTACAGTATTATGAAACTGACCAAATGCAAGTGGTACATCATTCGAATTATTTAAGATTTTATGAGGAAGCGCGAACCGCCTTTATGGAAAAAATTGGACTTGGCTATGATATGCTTGAAAAAAATGGAATCATAATCCCCGTCACAGCAATTTCGTGTCAATATCTAGGAGCGGCAGTGTATCCACATGAATTAGAAATTAGATCCAAAATTACCAAATATACCGGAGTACGTATGACCGTAGAATATGAAGTATATGATTTGGTAACCGATAAATTAATAAATCAAGGTATTACACAACATGCCTTTGTTGACAAAGAATTCAAACCTTTTGCAATGCAAAGAAATTATCCAGAACTTCATAAAAAGTTTTTGGAATATACAGTAGAAGAATAAAGTCAATTGTTGGGTTAAAACGAACAAGATGTTGTAAGTTCAGATGAGTAATGAGGAGAAAAAATGAAAATTGGTATTATTGGCGTTGGTAACATGGGGGAAGCCTTACTAGCCGGTATTTTAAAGGGAAAAAAGGTAAAACTAGAGGACATTACTATTTACGATAATAATGTGCAAATAATACAATTAAATAAAAAAAGATATGGTGTAAATACAGTTCAGAATTACAAAGACTTATTAGTTAATAGTGATTATTTAATACTTGCTGTTAAACCTAATGTTTATGCCCAAGTCTTAACTGAAATTTCACCATATCTAGAGCAAAGACATTATATATTTTCTATAGCGCCAGGCTATGATTTTAATAGATTAAAAAAATATTTACCTCACTCCTTTGATAACATTGTTTTATTTATGTCAAACACAGCGGCTAAAATTGGTAAAGCTACTACAGCTGCTGTTTTTTCAGATACAATATCGGCAGAAGAGAAAGACAAAATTACAGATTTATTTTGTAGTTTTGGCAATTATTTTGAGATAAATGAAGAACAATTACCAACAATTACTTCGGTAATTGGTTCAGCACCTGCAATAGTCTATATGCTACTAGAAGGAATGATCCAGGGTGCCGTCCTTGAAGGTATATCAGCAAATAAAGCACAAGAATTATCCGCTTCTGTAATTACATCTTCAGCAGATATGGTATTAGAAAGTAAAAAGCATCCTGCTGTTTTGCGTGATCAAATTTGTTCTCCAGCTGGAACAACAATAGAGGGTGTTGCTTATTTAGAAAAAGTTGGTTTTTCAGGAACTGTTATTGAAGCAATTCGTTTGATGGTAGAAAAAGCAAACAATATGAAAAAATAGTTTTACCTTTTTCGCATAAATTAGTTAAGCCAAATTATTTTATGTTTGTTGGCACATAATTTTTAGCATTTAAAATAGCCTCTATCTACTCGAGATAAAAGCCATTTTAAAAAAAATAATGAGCTAACAATCTTAACTATCTATGAAGTTGATGTGTCATCTCTGGTGCATTAACAATTGTGTCTTTTACTGGGCAGTTAATTTCGACAAATTTTAGATATTCTTCTAGTTCTTCATCGGTGTTATCAGCATCGATGTAATAATGTGTTGTGATTTCGGAGAAACCAATTTTAGCATCTGGATTTTTACCCATGAAACCATCAGTATCTAGTACACCTTCACATTCTACTTTGACCGAATTTAAATTAATTTTATATTTACGGACAAAAGCCTTTACTACAATTGCTTTACATGAAGCAAGCCCTATGAGTAGTGCTTCAACTGGTGTCATACCCTTGTTATTGCCACCTGCTTCTACAGGTTCATCGATTGTAATCTCAAACTCTCGTGCTTGACATTTAATTGTCAAACCGTCCATTCCTTCTGCTGAAATCTTAAATGTT
>JAAYRJ010000179.1 GCA_012518845.1 Clostridiaceae bacterium | reverse complement strand
TTAGCTCCAGCTTGTTTAATAGCAATATTAGCGGAAGTAATTCTATTTGGTTGCCCTGGACCTATTCCTACAGTTTGTTCATCCTTAACTAAGACTATTGCATTAGATTTGACATGTTTTACTACTCTCATAGCAAAAAGATAATCAGCTAAATCAGCTTCTTCCGGTTTCTTTTTGGTAACAACTTTATGTGGTTCATCCTGTAAGTCGTGCTGATCATAAGCTTGAACCAATAGGCCGTCAAAAATTTCTTTAACCATTTTTGAGTTTTCAGGGTAAGCTTGATTTAACGCTTCTAATTTTAGAAGACGTATGTTTTTCTTTTGTTTTAATATTTCTAAAGCTTCCTCATCGAAATCAGGTGCTAGGATAACTTCTAAAAAAACTTCAGACATTTTTTCAGCTTCTATTTTGTTA
This sequence comes from Clostridiaceae bacterium, assembly GCA_012518845.1. Lineage (GTDB taxonomy): Bacteria > Bacillota > Clostridia > Saccharofermentanales > DTU023 > UBA5436. Next base: position 20,799 of record JAAYRJ010000179.1, on the reverse strand, counting down.
ACAGGACGATTTTGAACAATAATTCCGCCAAAAATTGATACTGAATCAGCTTTATAAGTCTTATCCCATGCCTCAATTATGTTATCTGCAGAAGCAATACCACATGGATTACTATGCTTAACTGCCACTACAGTTGGTTTTGTAAATTCTTTGATCATAGCTAAGGCTGCATCTGTATCAGCATAGTTGTTATAAGATAATTCTTTACCATGCAATTGGATAGCATCTGCCAGACCAGTACCAGAAGTAATCGGCTTTCTAAAAACCTCAGCAGCTTGATTTGGATTTTCACCATAACGTAAATTAGTTATTTTTTCATAAGCGATAGTTAATTTCTCACTTGGTTTTATCTCAATGTTTGTTTTAGTATTATTTATTTGGGAACTTAAATAATCAGAAATTAGACTATCATAAAACGAGGTTTCAGAAAAAACTTTAGCAGCCAATCTCAAATTGGTATCTTGAGAAATTTTCCCATTTTCTCTTAATTCTAAAATTACTGGCTCATAATCATTAATATCTGTCAAAACAGTAACAGACGAAAAGTTTTTTGCTCCCGATCTAAGCATGGCTGGTCCGCCAATATCAATTTCTTCAATACATGCTTCTAGGTTTTCTGGTTGACTCTTAATTGTTTCAAAAAATGGATAAAGATTAACAACTAGAAGATCAATCATAGAAATATTTAATTCAATTGCTTTTTGCATATGAGCTTCTAAGTCACGTCTAGCTAATAAACCACCATGGATATTTGGATGCAAAGTTTTTACCCTACCATCAAAACATTCTGGAAAATTTGTCACTTGGCTAACTTCTGTCACTGAGATATTATTGTCTAATAAAAATTTTGCAGTTCCACCAGTCGAGATAAGCTCAAAATCTAATTCAATCAAATTTTGAGCTAGCTCTATTAAGTTACTTTTATCAGAAACACTTATTAAAGCTTTTCGTTTTTGCATAAACTCACCTTGATTCTATCTTTATTATCCTAATCAAATTGTCATTAAATATTTTTAGCGTTTTCTGTCAAAAATGCATATATAAAATCATCCAGATCTCCATCCATAACAGCATTAACATCACCTGTTTCAAAGTCCGTCCGATGATCTTTTACTTTTGTGTACGGCATGAATACATATGACCTAATTTGACTTCCCCAACCTATTTCTAGTTGGTCTCCTTTTAAATCTTCTATCTTTTCGAGCTGAGATTGTTTTGCCAATGCAAACAATTTGCCTTTTAACATATTCATTGCAGTCTCTTTATTTTTGATTTGCGAACGCTCATTTTGACAGGCAACTACAATTCCTGTTGGTAAATGTGTGATTCGTACGGCAGAAGATGTTTTGTTAACATGTTGACCACCAGCACCTGAAGCCCGGTATACATCTATTCTCAAATCATCAGGATTAATAGCCACTTCTATAGTATCATCAAATTCTGGAATAACCTCAGCAGAAGCAAAAGAAGTATGCCTTCTACCAGAAGAATCAAAGGGGGATACTCTAACCAAACGATGAACACCAATCTCAGACTTAAGATAACCGTAAGCATTATCGCCATTGATTTGAAAAGTAACAGTCTTAATGCCTGCTTCATCTCCGTCTAGATAATTCAATACTTTAAGATCATAGTTATGTTGTTCACTCCAGCGTGAATACATACGGTAAAGCATTTGAACCCAATCTTGTGCTTCTGTTCCACCTGCACCAGCATGCAAAGTCATTATTGCATTAAGATGATCATGTTCGCCTGTGAATAAGGTTTCCATTTTTAACTTTTCAAAATATTGCTTATATTCTTTATAATACGTTTTTATCTCATCTAAAATAGAACTATCTTCTTCTGCTAATGCTAACTCACAAAGCACTAATACATTTTCTAAAAGCTCTTTTGCCTTTTCATATCTTTCTGTTTTCTTCTTTAAAGCTGTAATTTCTTTTTGAATGTTTTGTGCTTTTTCTATATCATCCCAAAAACCTGGTTCAGAAGAGCGTAGTTCTAATTCAGATATACGTCGATTGGTTTCATCTAAATTCAGGGATTTTGCTAAATCTTCCAGGGGTTCAAGTTCCTTATTAACTTCAATTTGAATTTGTTCTATTTCTACCATTTGATCCTCTTTTTATCTAAACATTATATGGTTGTCTTAAAGCTAGAATTTGATAAAACAATGCATATAATCTGGCTATTACTAAAATCTCCACTGCAAAAACAAAAGCTTCGATTACAAGATAGCTATAATAATAATTTTCTAATGCTACCATTAAAAAATTAGACACGATGTTAAACAAAAAACTCTGCATAGTGTAAGTGAAAAGTACGGTAATTTTTGCTCCATTTGTTTGACGATAACTAAGTTCTATTGAGCGAGAAAATTTGTTTTGAGAATAAAGGATATTTAGTGGAGCGAAAAAAGTCATTAAAGTAATGACAAGGAATGGTAACATAAATAATGGTGCCGAAAAAACCATTATTAATAAAATTAGTAGAAGATAAAGCACTAATTGGGGAATACCTTTAATTAAATCAAGTAATGCTGTTTTGACATACATTAATTGATTTTCATTATTACGCTTAATCTCTCTTTTAAAAGAAGAAGGTTTGATGCTAGATTTTATATATTCAGTAATTGATTCTTGTGATGCATCTAATGGTACTTGAGTTCGATTTAGGGGAATCATAAAAATAGTGTCTTGCCCTAAATTGATTTTGTTTGAACGATATGATTGATTTTCTAATATGAAAATTTGAGCATAAAGCATTCCAAGACAAAAACACAAAAAATATCCTATTAGGTACACTCCAATAATAACTAAATTGCCTTGAGTTGGCATATCAAAATCTATACCTTGGGTCACATCTGCAGTTAACAAATCGCTAATAAAATCAAATTTACGATCACCAATTGGTGCCATAGTCATAAAAGCCCTGATACCAATCAAAAGTACAAGCATTACTTTTACTGCAGACGAAGATTTTACTTTATAAAATTTTAATGACTCACCTATAATTTTAAAATTCATAATTGTTTTACTATTTACCTGTTTACTGTTCCTTGTTTTATTTAATCATTAATAGATTTATGCAAAATTTGGATAACACCATTTTTTCTTTGCAATTTCTTTATAATACTATCAATAACATCTTTATTCATATTTCTACAAACAATTTGTACAGAACTTATTCCCTTTATAACTAGTGACTGCTGTATACTTAATACTTGGATCGTTTTCTGATCAAATTGTTTAATAATTTGAACCACAGAAATCAAGTCTAGTTCAATGAACAATGTAAAAATTTCAAGGGAATTGTGATCTATATCCTGATAGTTATATACTGAGTTATGATATTTATAATAAGCACTACGACTTATTCCTACTTCCTTTACAGCTTGATTAATAGAAGGATAGATTTTATCTCTTATCCCCTCTTTAACCTGCATGACCTTAAGGAAGACTTCAGGCAGTGAACTCTTTTCAATTAACAAAAACTTCTCTTTTTTATTTGTCATAAGAATTTTCTAAGGCAAGCATATAATCTTTCCATAGTTTAGTTGCTTGTCCACGATGACTAATTCTATTTTTTAGTTCAGGCTCCATCTCAGCAGTTGTCATTTTATATTCAGGTACGTAAAAAATCGGATCATAGCCAAACCCATTCTTGCCACGCATTTCGGGAATAATTATACCATTACAGGCCGCGTTAAATGTTTTCTCCTGACCACTTGCATCAATATATACTAGTGAACAATGAAAAGATGCATGCCAATTTTTTTGTTCAAAAGGTTCAAGCAAATGCCAAATCTCTTCAATCTTATCTTTGTAAGGGGTATTTAAACCTGCAAATCGAGCCGAATAAATGCCTGGATACCCATCTAAGACATCAATAGATAAACCTGAATCATCAGCTAGAATTGACTTATGAGGCAGCTGTTGATGTGCATAACGAGCTTTTAGCAAGGCATTTTCTTGATAAGTTTTGCCTGTTTCCTCGATATCCATATTAATTCCAAATTGAGAAATTGGGATAAGAGAAATTTGATCCGTATTTAACAATTTTGTAAATTCTTTAGTTTTGTCTAAATTTTGTGTTGCTAAAATGATTTCCATTAAAAAATAATACCATAAAATAGTTACTTTTATTCTAACATCAAACAAATATTTATATTTGCAACATATCACATACTGCATAGGATGCTTTGCGAATTGTTTGCAATTCAAACGGTGAAGAAAATCCACATATTTCTAACCTTTTAACAAAAGGTAATTCTGTATTTGTTATCAAGAGTTGATTTAATTTTTTTTCTAAAGAGTTTCTGGTGTCTCTATATGGTTGTTCTGCTAATATTACCACTAAAGCAAGGACAAATTCTATTGAACTATAAGGATTAGTATAAAGCGATCTCAATATCTGCCAACCATTTCCTTCAGAAAAAAAACCTTCAGAAGCAAAGTTAAAATCAATATTATTATTTTTTTCAACTTGTTGCCATAGATCAGAAATAGACAATGAATCACTTGTGTCTTGCGAATACATCATACTTTCAAATGTATCAACGGCCAATGCAAAAGGTATTTTTAATAAAATATCGATTAAAGATAGGTCGTTAAACAATTCAGAATTGTTTGTAAAAAGATTCATATTTCGCATACTTAAAAATAACATTGCAAAACCAGAGACTTGACGTATGAGTGGCGATTGTTCATAACTAGTAATCCCTTTAAGATTGATCATACCAGATAAATCAGATAATGCTTTACCCATCGAAAAATAAATATCCTCTAAATTGAAATATACTTGATCAAATCTTAAAGATAAAAACAATTTGCTCCAATGTGGTAATAGTATGATATCCTTAGAAATTTGTTGATTTACAACAGGATTAGCATGCCAATAGCCTTGTTTTATCAAATCAAAAACATATGCTGTGTCTTCTCCAAAAATCTTTTGAAAAGACTGTACTAAAGTTTTATTCAGTGACTTGTCAATTTTAATCAAATCAATTGGATTGATATGAGAGATTTTTAGCTCATCATAAAAGAATGTAGTTTGTTTTTCTAATCTATTATTTCTTAAAGATTGTATTTCAGCAATTAATGGCAAAAAATAATCTACAATATTTTGTTTGAATTTTATTATGTCCTTCCGTTCATAACCAAATCCTTTTTTCCTTCGTAAAACATAATCAAAATAAGATAAATTACTTTGTCTTGCTTGTTGTTTACGATTTTCAACCAACTGTTTAAAAATAAGTTCATTATCATTAGAGTTTTTTTGTAGTTCTTGGCTAATTTTGTAATAGACTCTTGCCCTCGTAGTTCCATTTGCTTGTCTTAATATTGTCCGGAAATCAGGCAAATAAATATTAATCGTTTGCTTCTTAATATTTCTCAATTCTGTTTCATGCAAATTTGGTACGGGAGCTTTTTGACTTATATAAAAATCTGAATAAAACTTTTCATATCGATCAATTAATTTGATTTCATCTTTTATTAATTTGTAATCAACCCTGCCATACGTTCTTGCTATACGTCTAGCATGGTTTAGGATCGAAGATTTTTCTAAGGACTCTCTTGAATATTTTAGATCGGAATCAGCAATTTTCGAAAATAATCCTATATAATCTGCTTGAGCTTTTTCAATTTCTTTTTTCAGAAACTCTAACTCAGTATCTTGATCTGTATCTGATACTATTTGCGGAGCATTAGATTTTTTCGAAGCATTTTCAATCGCTGTTTGTAATTGATAAAGATTAAACATCGATATGCAATAGAGATAATAGTTGGAGTATGGTTCAAAGTTTGCTGTAAAATCAGAGAATTGCAAACCTCGTTTACCTAACTGGGATAATGCATTTTTATATAATGATGCCAAATGTTGAAAATCTGGCCTTTTGTATACTATATCTTTAAAAGCCAAAGCCATTTTTGCTATACTCCAATATTATTTCATATCTCGGTCTAGTTCATAGACAATTTTCAATTTACATTCTTTCAACAGTTTCAATTCCAACTAGCTTTAATCCATTCTGAATAACTATACATATTGCTTCTAACAAGGCTAAACGTGCAGACCTTAAATCATTATCATCAGTCTTTAAAATCGGAACATTATGATAATATCTATTGAAACTTCGTGCAATTTGACTAATATTTCTCAGCAAAATACTAGGCTCATATTCTTTAGCTGCTGATTCAATTGCATCAGGGTATTTATATAGCTCTTTTAGTAATGAAAATTCCGCCTCAGAATTAAGTAAAGTAAAGTCAATCTTTGAGATATCAATGCTAGAAAAATTGCTCTTTTGTAAAACACTTCTAGCTCTTGCATAAGTGTACATTAAATAGGGAGCTGTATCACCTTCAAAATCTAAGATTTCATCCCAATCAAAGAAAATATCTTTTTCTCTACTATTTCTAAGATATGTATAGCTAACTGCAGCTAAACCAACTTTTTCTGCTGTTTCTGCAATAATTTCTTTAGTCATTTCTGGATTATTTGTCTCAATAATTTTTCTCGTTTTATCTACACTTTGATTCAAAAGATCCTCTAGCAGAATAATATTACCTTTTCTAGTTGAAAACTCACCTTCTTTAAATTTAACTGTACCAAAACCAACATGCACATTTTGATCAGCTTTGGAAAAGTTTGCTTTTTTTAGGACTGCAAAAACTTGTTGAAAGTGATTTGTCTGGGGTAAGCCAACAACATATATGTTTTTATGATAATCATATTCTTGATTTCTATATAAAATAGCTGCTAAGTCACGCGAAGCATAAATTGTTGTACCATCCGATTTAAGAATAATACAGGGATTGAGGTTAAATTCACTTAAATCGACAAGCTGAGCCCCTTCGCTTTCTTCTAATAAGTTTTTTTCTTCTAACAGAGAAACCACTTCTGGTATCATATCAGAATAAAAACTTTCGCCATTGTAATTGTCAAACTTAATACCAAGTCGATCGTACAAACGATTAAATTCAACTAAACTAACTTGTCTAAATTTTTGCCAGAGCTCAACTTCGGCAGTTTCTTTAGCTTCTAACTTTCTAAAAGCTTCCCTAGCCTCATCTTCAAGCTCAGGTTCTTTTTCTAGTTCATCATGAAATTTAACATAAACTCTAGTTAGCTCAGTTATTGGATCTTTAGCAAGCTCTGTCTCATCACCCCAAAGACGCCAGGCTACAATTAATTTACCAAATTGAGTACCGTAATCGCCTAAATGATTCATGCGAATTATATTGTAACCAAGTGCCTCATAAATATTACTAATAGCTTGACCAAGAATCGTCGTAAAAGCATGACCAACATGAAATGGTTTTGCAATATTTGGCGAAGAGTATTCGACAATTACGTTTTTGCCCTCACCTATTTCTTTATGACCAAAAGTTTCTTTTTTTAGCAAAATCTCTTTTAGTAAATTTTCTGCAAAAAAGCCTGGTTCAAGATAAAAATTTAAATATGGTCCTGCTACTTTAATTTCGTCTAACCAGTCTGGCTTATTATCTGAAAGCTCTTCCTTTATTTCTTTTGCAATTTCAGCAGGATTTTTTTTGAATTCTTTAGCTAATTGAAAACACGGAAAGGAATAATCTCCTAAATTTTCCTGTGGTGGAATTTCTATCAAATTATAAATATTACTTACGGGCAAATTAGTAACTTTCGTTAAAAACTCTGCTAGATTTTGTTTATAATCAATCATTCATATTCCCCCAGAGTGGGCTTTTGTATTCTCCTGTCTCGATCATACTAGCAATTTCTTTTTCTACTTGTGGTTTGTCTTCTTGATAAGTTACCCCATACCATTGATCAGGACTTGTTTTTACTTTTACATTAACTTCAGAAGCATCAATTAAATTACCAACTGAATTTGGTAATAAGAATTCTGCTTTGAGAGGATTTTCTTCCATCGCATTGTCTAAAAATTTTGGAAATTCTGCTTTTAAATAATCTATTAAGGATGTGTCAAATCCCCAAAAATTCATTGAAACAACAGTTTCTTCTGGCAATTGATGCCAAGTAGATTCGTCCTCAGTATAAAAAGCTAAATTGTCTTTTTCGATAATTTTTGTGCGCTCTACAATATGATTAAGATAGCCAGCAGAATTAACATCACAAATACCTCTTGCAACATGACCATGTTTACTTAAAGTCTTCATTAATTCATAGCCAATCATGACGTATTCTGGTTTATCTTTAGCTGGATTTGTAATCATATTTTGTAATTCATCATAGACAATTTTATATGCTTTTTTTCCATAAAAATCATCTGCATTGATAACACAAAATGGAGCATCTATTAAATCAGCTGCGGAAAGAAGAGCATGGGAAGTACCCCAAGGTTTAATTCTATCCTTTGGATTTTTAAATGGAGCCGGTAAATCCTCAACATTTTGAAAAGCGTATTGCACTTCAAAATAATCAGATATTCTATTACCTATTATTTCTTTAAATTCAGTTTCTATTTCTTCTTTTATTATAAAAATCACTCTACGAAAACCAGCTTTATAAGCGTCAAACAAGGAGAAATCCATAATTATTTCGCCATTTGGACCAATTGGATCAATTTGTTTTAAGCCTCCATAACGCGAGCCCATGCCTGCAGCTAAAATCACTAATATAGGTTGTTTCATGACAGTAAACCTCCACATAATAAAAATATGACATTTCTAATCTATACCAAAATATTATTTTTTACAAAAATTAGGATTAATTCTTATATTTAATAGTTTATTAATTATCTCTCAGGAGATTTTTGTGGTTCATAACGATTTTGACCGTAAGTATTTTGCTTCATTTTTTGACTAGCATCAATTGCTAATTCCATTAAAGTTTTTTGAGAATCAAGATGCTTTGGATCATCATTAGGTAGACGGAATCTTTGATAAGAAGCATCTCCTAACATAATCCTTGCCCTTTCTGTATCTTGAAGTTGCAAATTTAAAACTTCTAACACTCTTTGTCGACATGATTCATCAAGGACTGGAAACAATATTTCTACACGTCGATTTAAATTTCGCGGCATCCAATCTGCACTTGATAAAAACAAATCTTCACGTCCATCATTGTAGTAGTAAAATATACGGCTGTGTTCTAGGAAACGGCCGATCAAACTACGTACTTCAATATTTTCTGAAAGGCCTTTAACACCTGCCCTTAAACAGCAAATGCCACGTACAATCAAACGAATTTGAACTCCTGCCTGTGAAGCTTCATACAATAATTCAATGATTCGTTCATCTACTAATGAATTTATTTTGGCAACAATAATTGCTTTTCGACCTTTTTTTGCATGTTTGATTTCTTGTTTAATACGTGTTTCAGCTTCTTTTCTAAGCCATCTTGGTGCAGGTATAATTTTATTCCAACCCATTGGAATTGAATAACCCGAGATCATGTTAAAGAAATCTGTTGCATCTTGCCCAATTTGTTCAGATGCTGTCCATAGACCAAAGTCTGTGTAAATTTTGGCAGTTTGATCATTATAATTACCTGTGCCAAGATGAACATAACGTCTAATGCCATCATCTTCTTTGCGTACGATTAAAGTAATCTTGCTATGAGTTTTTAAACCTTTGAGTCCATAAATAACATGACAACCAGCTTTTTCTAAACGTCTTGCCCAATGAATATTATTTTCCTCATCAAATCTAGCTTTTAACTCAACTAAAACCATTACATGCTTACCATTTTCTGCAGCTGTTGCTAATGCTTTTATGATAGGTGAATCGCCACTAACCCTATATAAGGTCTGTTTTATTGCGAGAACTTGTGGATCTTCCGCAGCTGTTTGCATGATTTTAATATTAGGTTCGAAGCTTTCATATGGATGGTGTAAAATACGGTCTTTTGCCCGAATTGTAGAAAAATAATCTGAATTATTAATAATAAAATCTGGTGATTTTTGTCCAGAAAAATGTTCATATTCAAGGCTACTGTTTGGAAATGCTTTACTTATTGTATTAACAAATTTTAAATCAATTGGTCCCTTAATTCTAAAAACTGCAAATTCTTCAACTTCCATTAGATCTTGTAAAGTTCTTAGTATAGCTTTACCTGCACTCTTTTCTATTTCTAAACGAATAACTTTACCACGTTCCCTTTGCCATAAAACATCTTCCATCTCATTCATTAAGTCAGATATCTCTTCTTCATCTAGTTCATAATCTGCATTCCGCATTACTCTAAAACAGACTGTAGTTTGAATTGTCTGATTATAAAATAAACGATCTAAAAATTCAGAAATAACATTTTCTATTAAAACAAATCTCTTTTTTTCACCTGGCAGTTTAATTAAGCGTGGTAAGATCGAAGGTACTTCAACGATCGCAAACGTAGAATTTTTCATCATTGAATTTGAGTCATCATTTGGTTCAAAAGTTACAAATAAATTTAAATTTTGATTTGGAATTAAAGGAAAAGGACGACCAGCATCAACAGCTAAAGGTGTTAAAACTGGGTAGATATTTTCTTCATAATATTTGTCCAAATATTGATATTCTTCCTGAATAATTTGTGACATATCTAAATGTGAAATTTCATTTTCTAAAAGTACTGGTAATATTTGCTTATTAAACGTATTGTATTGATCTTTATAAAATTTATGGCAGCGCTCCATTAAGGAAAAGAGCTGTTCTTCGGGGTTTCGTCCTGCATAATCTGTTGATTGTGAACCTGACTTATATAAGTTGTAAAGGGCTGCAACTCGCACCATAAAAAATTCGTCTAAATTAGAACAAGTTATAGCTAAAAAATTTAATCTTTCATAAAGTGGATTTTTTTCATCTTGTGCTTCTTCTAATACACGATCATTAAAATCAATCCAGCTTAATTCTCGATTAAGAATTTTAGTTCCAGACAATTCTAATAATTCTCTTTCATATCCTGGAGATTGTTCAACAATTTCAACAATATTTTCTAACATTTCATACTCCTAAATTCAAACAATAAAAAATTGTTTTTTTACTAATTATTTAGTTTTTCAGACAGAATAAAGATCAATTTTGGGGAGAAAATGGCACAATTTTAAGCCTGATTTCTTTGCCAAAGACATCTTTGAAAAACTTTATCGGTTTATTAAGACTCCATGATTCGAGAGTCAAATCTTCATTTGACACTAAGATCAACTTCACATGTTTTTTACGAATTTCTATTTTCAGATCTTTTACTTTTCTTTTGTGTCCTGTATCCAAAGTATTTGCTAGTGCTAAAATCACAGATAATTTTACTAAAATTAAATAGTCTTGATTGCTTTCTACATCATTATCTAAAACTAAGTTTGTAAATGCTAAAGAATGGTATTTTACTAATAACGCTACCATTTCAATTTCTTTGTCAGTAAGTCCTGGCAAATCTGAACTTTTTATTAGCTGATAAGCTACAACACCATCTTGTTTAACTGTAAAAAACTTACCAATATTATGTAAATTTGCCGCCATCTGTAATAAAAAACGATCACGCTTTGAAAGACCATGTAATTTTTTTAGTTGATCAAACAAACTTAATGCTAATGTTTCGACCTGTTTTATATGTTTAAAATCTGTATGATGTCTCCTTGCTATTATTTTTGCGAAATCTACCGCATATTGCTCGATATGCTTGTCTTTATTACGGTAGTTGAGATTTTCTGCAAGCCATACAATCATGGTATCCGCTAAGGTAACGTCTGGTAAGATGACACTTTCTAGCTTTGTTAGTTCAAAAACCTCTTTAATAACCATAGACATTGGCAATAATATACTAGCTTGCTCTTCACTAATATCAAATTGCTCTATTAATTCGATTGGATTTGTTTGTGTGATAACAGTGTATAGGTCTTCAAATTTTTCCCGTGATAAAAATACAGTTCCATTATTTGGCAATTCTGCTAAATAACGCCAAGTTTGCATTAGATTACCAACAATAATTAAATTTTTATAATCAATTTGAATTGGCACAAAAGAGCGATAATAGTCTAAATCACCAGAAATATATTCATGCATCAAAGTCTTAAAATCTGCAGTATGTTGTTCTAACACAGCAAGTCGATCTCGTACTCTTAGAGAGCCAAGCAAAATATTTTGAGTAAATAAAAATTTATTTTTATCAAATAAAGTTAATTGAGTGCTACCTGCCCCTATATCTAAGAGTAATGTAGGTTCTTTGTTTAATTCAAAAAACTCTGGCATCTTAGAAAAAACGGCTTGAATCATACTTGCAAATTCTTCTCTATTAGAAAGAATATCGATTTCAAATCCTGTTTGACGAAAAACTTGATCTACTATAAACAATTTGTTTGAGGCTTCCCTGAGTGCTGACGTTGCAGCAACACTCACCTTTGCATCTGGATAGGTATTAATAATTTCCTTAAAATCTTTTAAGGTGCTTATCAATAAATGAATATTTTCGTTAGATATATATCCTAGACGATAGCTCTCTGAGCCTAAATTGATTGTCTTTGAAACAGACTCAACCTCAGATATGTCTCCTGCTAAATTAATTTGACTTATTTTTAAAATCACTTCATGTGAGCCAACCTCTATTGCCGCCAAAAAGGAAACACTATCCATTATTCATTACCTTTCTAATGATTATTTTTACAAATAATTTTGTAAAAAAGCTGGAAACCTCCAGCTTTTTTTAATTTTTATCAATCTCCAAAACAAATTCCAATTTGTCTTGCTGACATTAATACTGGATCATCCATAGGAACTTTTTTAGTTTTTCCCGCAACATCTTTAATATCAACTCTTATAGGACGTCCACAGCTAATACCAATCATTTTTCCAAAATCACCTTCTAAAATAGCATTAGCACCTTCTACACCTAGTTCAGTTGTTAAGACACGATCATAGGCTGTGGGAGTTCCGCCTCTTTGAAAATGACCTGGAACACAAACTCTAGTTTCTTGAATCATTAATTCTTGTAGTTGATTTTGTAAATGATATGCAACAGAATGCGTTTCCTTGCGATTTTCTTTAATTTCTGATGATTTCATATTTGCTTCTTCTTTAGATATTGCTCCTTCTGCAACAGCAATTATCGAAAAATTCTTATTTTTCTTTTCGCGATCGTGTAATGTCTTAACAATCTCTATAGGATCATATGGTATCTCAGGTATCAAAATTACGTCAGCACCTGAAGCTACCCCTGAATATAAAGTTAGCCAGCCAACTTTATTCCCCATTATTTCAACAATAAACACACGCCTATGTGATGTAGCAGTTGTATGGATGCCATCTATTACTTCTGTTGCAATATTGACTGCACTTTGAAAACCAAAGGTACGCTCCGTACCAGATAAATCGTTATCAATTGTTTTAGGCATATGAATTACATTACAGCCATGTTCACTTAATAAATTTGCTGTTTTTTGAGTCCCATTACCACCTAATACAACCAAGGCATCAAGACCCAGATCTTGATAAGTTTGTAACATTGCTTCTAATTTTGTTATACCTTCCGGCTCATCTTCTCTTAAAGGGTCATGCATCAATTTAAAAGGTTGGCGTGATGTTCCTAGAATTGTACCTCCTAAAGTTAATATGCCTGAAAAGTCTACATCGGTCATATGGCGATAATTACTGTACATGAGACCATGGTAGCCATTAAAAAAACCTAAAATTTTAACATCTTGATTGCTACCTAAAAGTCCTCGGGCTATACCTCTCATAGTTGAATTTAAACCTTGACAATCTCCACCACTTGTTAACATTCCCACTTTTAAAGCCATGTTTGCCTCCTTTGTTGCTTAAAACACTTAACTTCAAGTATTGTTTAATTATACAATATTCGATATTATTTTGTATGTTATTATGTTAAATAATTAACATTTTAGTAGATTTAAATTAATCTTTATCTATTTTTAAATTATCTAGATCTAAATTCTAGAAGTTAATTTTTTATAAACAGGAGAGAACAGGGAAAATATTTTATATGGAAACAAATAATCAAGATAAAAGATTGGCAGTTTTGATTGACGCAGATAACATTTCACATCATTACGTAAAGGGAATGATGCAAGAAATAGCAAGATATGGTACACCAACAATCAAAAGAATTTATGGAGATTGGACTAAACCAAATTTGGGCGGGTGGAAATCTATTTTATTAGATTACGCAATTAGTCCTATCCAACAGTTTAATTATACTACCGGTAAAAATGCTACAGATTCTGCGATGACAATCGATGCTATGGATATCTTGTATACAGAAAATGTTGATGCTTTTTGTTTGGTTTCTTCTGATAGCGATTTCACAAAATTAGCAACTCGTATCCGTGAGTCTGGAAAAACTGTCTACGGTATTGGTGAGCAGAAAACACCAACGCCTTTTATTGCTGCTTGTGATCGTTTCATTTTTCTTGAAATCTTACATGAAGATGATGAAGATGAACAAGATAGTCAAGAAACAGAAAACAAGAAAAAAACAAATAAATCAGCAAAAAATGGTACTACAAAGCCAACTTCTAAAAAACGTGCACTGCAAAATATTAATCGAAAGACAACTCGTTTAATCAGCCAATCTATTAAAGATGTTGAAGATGAAAATGGCTGGGCTTATTTAGCTGATGTAGGTAATTTAATTGTAAAAAAACAACCTTCTTTTGATGCTAGAAATTATGGTTTTAGTAAATTATCACACATGTTTGAAACAATGGATGAATTTGAAATTGATGTAAGAGATAGCGGGACCGGTTCATCTAATTATAAACATTATTATGTACGCGTGAAAAGCAACAAAAGAAAACGTACAACTCATTTCTAATATATTTTAGTAAATTTAATTCTAAATTAGAATCTAACGAGCTAATTAAAGTCCTATATTCTGTTTTTTATTTTTGCATCTTTACTTTCGCTTCAGAAATTTTCCCAAAAGCTGAGTAGAAAATAAAAGCAAGAATATTACAAATTACTATGCTGGCACCAGTTGGGGTTGCATAAATGTAGGAAAATGTCACACCTATCCACAAGCAAATGACCGAAATTATTGCTGAATTCAAAATAACAGTTCTAAAGCTTTTACAAACACGCATTGAGGTGACAGCAGGAAATACGATTAAGCTAGTAATTAACAAAGCACCCATCATCCGCATCCCAAGAACAATAATCAAAGCTGTTAAGATAGCGATTAGAACATTATAAAGCTCAACATTTACACCTGTTGCTCTTGCAAATGATTCATCAAATGTTACTGCAAAAATCCGATGATAAAACAGTATAAATAAAATTAGCACTACAGATGAGATAATAAGACTTAAAATCACATCATCTTCTGACATAGTTAGAATACTGCCAAATAAATAATTTGAAACATCTGTATTCATACCAGTTGTTAGCGAAACTATCATAACACCTACTGCTAATGCACCTGTTGAAATTATAGAAATAGCTGCATCTCCTTTTATTTTACTGCTCTCACTGATTCTAAGTAAGAAAAATGCTGCTAAAACAACAATAGGTATTGAAACTAACAAGGGAGAGGCATTTAAAGCTGTTGCAACTGCAAGTGCACCAAAGCCAACATGTGATAAACCATCACCGATCATTGAATAACGTTTTAAAACGAGACTAACACCCAGCAAAGCAGCACAAAGTGCAACCAACGTGCCAACAACAAAAGCACGAACCATAAATGGATAAGAAAACATTTCACTAATTAAGCTAAGCATTGACATGATCCTTCAAAAAGATTTTGCCTATTTGGCTTTCTCTATATTCTTCTAGCGTGCCAAAAAACAACTGTTCATTCCTTAAATGTAAGATTTTACTTGCATAATTTAAAGCTGCCTCTAAATCATGTGAAACCATTATAATTGTAATTCCTAATTCCTTATTTATCTGATCTATTAATTGATATAACTCTGCCGTTACTAATGGATCTAAACCAGCAACCGGTTCGTCTAAGATAATTAATTTTTGAGTTGCACATAATGCTCTTGCTAATAAGACCCTTTGTTGTTGTCCGCCTGACAGATCTCGATACGATTCTTTTTTTAGACTTTTAATACCAAGTCTTTCTAGATTACGCACTGCCATATTTTTTTCTTTTTTAGTATAGAAAGGCTTATATCCTAATTGATTTAAACACCCAGAGAGAACAACTTCCATGACTGTTGCTGGAAAATCCTTTTGAACAATTGTTTGTTGAGGTAAATAACCTATTTCATTTGCTTTTAAATCAGCTGCTAAAATAATCTCTCCTTCATATGGCTTTTTTAACTTCAACAAACCTTTGATTAAAGTACTTTTACCTGTTCCATTTTCACCGACTATAAACAAATAGTCACCTTCAGCTAAATCAAAATTTATGCCTTGTACTGCTGGAACACCTTCATATGCAAATGATACATTTTTACAAACTATTAAACTCATGCTCTGCCTTAATATCTAACTTTTTTATCAATATTGTTTTGAAAACTTTATTTTATTACTTTAAAGCCTTAGTTAAGTTTTCTAAATTCTTTTCCATTAAACTAATATAAGTTTCGCCAGATTCTAGATCTTCTTTGGATACATTGTGGATTGAATGAAGTGTTAATTTTTCCGCATCAGTTGCTTCTGCAATTGAATTTGCAATTTCTTCATTAGAAAATTCAATAGAAAAAACATAAGGTAATTGTAGTTCATTTGTCTTATCGATTAGGAATGCTACTGTAGCTGCACTAGCTTCTGTATCTGTGGAACAACCAGTAAAGGCAGCATAATAATCAATGCCATATTCCTCCACTAAATAGCGAAATGGGAATCTATCGCCAAATAAAATAATATTGCGATTTGTATCTTTTACTAATTTTTCAAATTTTTCATCTAATTCTTCTAATTCTGCGATATACTCATCACTATTTTTTTGATAAATTTCAGCATTTACTGGATCTTGATCAGATAATTGTTTGCTGATTTTTTTAACTATCTCAATAGCTTTTATGGGAGAAGTCCAGACATGTTCGTCTACTTGATGGGCATGTGTTTGATCTTCAGGATGGTCAGCATGTTCCATTCCTTCTACTATTTCTTCTTCTAATGTATCTACTAATTCAAGCAATTGCATCGTCTTTGGAGCTTCATCCTGCATAGACTCAAGAATTCCCTCAACCCAACTGTCATTTTCACCGCCTAC
This sequence comes from Clostridiaceae bacterium, assembly GCA_012518845.1. Lineage (GTDB taxonomy): Bacteria > Bacillota > Clostridia > Saccharofermentanales > DTU023 > UBA5436. The sequence continues at coordinate 3,699 of JAAYRJ010000179.1, read as the reverse complement.
ATAAATAAACAAATCACTTGCTTGAATTAATTTAATATCTTGTGGAGTTGGTTCATAAGAATGACTTTCTGCACCTGGTTTTAAAAGCAGATGAAGATCGACCTGATCCCCAGCAATTTGACGAACAAAATCATATTGGGGAAAAATTGTGGTTACGATAGATAAATTAGAATTGTCAGTTGTACCCATCTTTGTTTGTTCATTGAGATTATTTGTTTGGTTTTGAGTACAGCCTGAAATTAAAATAAATATTAATAAAAAACTTTGTAATATTAGTATTATTTTTTTTCGTTTTTTTCTCATTTTTCTATTACCTCAGTTTTTACATTTTTCGCAAGTACCATAAAATACTGTTCTGGCAGGGTCTATCTCAAATTTATGATCTTCTTCTATATGTCTTTGCCAATCAGCAATTTCATGACATTCAAAATGGACTAACTGGTCGCAAGTTATACATTTCAAATGAAATTGTTGTACTAGTTTTTCTGCAGCATCTTTATTTTGAATATATTCAAAACAGGCTGCACTTTTATCATCTATATAAAATTTTTTTACAAGTCCTCGATCTACAAGTCTATTTAAATGACGATAAATTGTTGTTAGACCAACTTCAACCTTAAGATTTTGAAAATATGACATTATTTCATTCACCGTAACATGTGTGCCTGCTCTGGATCTCATATATTCCATAATCAGTTCACCTTGTTGTGTTTTGTATTTAGCCATTATGATATTCTTTCACTTCTCAATAAATGATAAACTTGTCAATTTGAAAACGGTTTTCATTTTATCAGAACAATAAGCTTTGTCAAGCAAGTAATTTGTGAATTATTTACCAGATTATACCCGGAGGTCTTATTTCATATGGAATTTCTTTAGCTATTTTGCGATCTTCCATAAGTCTAGCTGGATAAGCAATATTATTGCCATATTTTTCATGTAAGAAAAAGATAGCATCTTCTAAATTTTCTAATTTAATAAGATAGCTAAAATCCGAAAATAAGTTTATTTGCCTAGGTAAATTAGCTTGTTCTAAATAAATAGCTCTAATTGTTAATGAACGAATTGGTTTAGACCATGAGTAACGTTCTTGAAATAAAGAAAAGCCTTGTTCGGCAAGGTAGTAGGCGTTGTAAGTTGGATAAGGTAAAAAAGTTTGAAAATCACTATGTTTTAGTTCATTGTTTCTAACAGTAACATTAACTCCTCTAGCTCTCAATTGATGAAATCTAAGACGTTTGGCTACATTTTCACTTAACGACAATAACACCCGCCAAACGTCTATATCTGTTGTTAAATCTTCTCTGGTTGTACTACCATGCCCTACAGTTTTAACAGGAAATTTTTCACCATAAATTCGAACTCGTCCCTCGTCTAAGCCATTAGCCCATTTCCACAATTTAATACCATTGATACCTAGTTTTTTTCTTAAAAACTCAGGTTCTGCTTTAGCTAAAGCACCAATCGTTAAAATATTCCATTTTTTGAGTTTTCGTTCAGTTGCAGGACCAACTCCCAAAAGGGCTCTTGCGGGTAATGACCAAACAATTTCCTCCACTTGATCAGGACCTATAACAGTGATCGCATCAGGTTTTTTTAAATCACTACCAATTTTCGCAAAAACTTTATTGAAACTCACCCCAATTGATAAGGTTAAACCTAATTCAGCCTTAACACGCTTACTAATCAGTTTGGCAATTGTTAAACCATCACCAAACAAATTGTAACTATTAGTAACATCAAGCCAACATTCATCTAAACCAAACGGTTCAATCTGATCTGTATAATCAAGATAAATTTTTTGTGCTTTTTTGGAATAGAGAATGTACTTGTCATATTGTGGAGGAACCATTACTAAATTTGGACATTTTTGGATTGCTTGCCAAGTAACTTCACCAGTTTTTACACCTGCTATCTTAGCTTCTTCTGATTTAGCTAAAATAATACCGTGTCGATCTTTTTTTGAACCACAAACAGCAACTGGCTTTCCCTTTAAGCTAGGATTTAGCATGATTTCAACCGAAGCATAATATGCATTCATATCACAATGTAATATAACTCGTTTATCTTTAATCATAAAAACACTCAATAAGGAACATTTGTTCCCTATTGTATAGAAAGGATATTTATAAAACAAGTTTATTTAGAAATCTATAAAGAATAATTTCTTGAAAATTGAAATAAAATTATAAATTAAGAATTTATTTTAGATTTTTATTTTACTATGTTAAAATAAATTTTGTTTGTAGGATTAGGACTTATTGTTATTGCATCTGAATGTTGCTTAGTCTAAATAATTTTTCTCTAAGGAGGTTTGTCTTTATTTGAAAAATAATGATAACGAGCATAAACGTTCTGGCAGAAAACAAATCCTAAATGGAATAGTGAAATTTTCAGAAATCGCCTTTACCATTGTGGCCAATGTTTTATTAGGAGTGTTGATTGGTAGATTTCTAGATCAGTGGCTGAATACTTCACCGTGGTTCCTGTTATTTTTTTCAATCTTAGGTGTAATTTCTGCAATTTATTCGCTATTTTCTATGTTTTAGAATAAAAATGTTAGCATAATCGTGCATTATAAATATGCCGGCTTATAAATTTAAGGAATTAGTGTATACAATATGGATATGAATAAAATGGCTAAAAATATGATTCTAATAATTCTTGTGATTTCTGGAATCTTCATTTCTCTAGCGCTTATTTTCCTTCATTCATTAAACGTTGGTTCAATTATATTAGGTATAATCCTAGGTTCAGCAGTTAGTATCATCAAAGTCATCTTATTAAAGCGTTCAATTAATAAGGTTTTCAATGAAAAACAAGATCAAGCTAAAGCTTATACTGGCTTACAATACTTACTTCGCTTTGCTCTCACGGCAGGCATTCTTGTTGTCGGTGCTTTAGTTCCGCAAATTAATCTATTAGGTGTGATCGCAGGTGTACTTAGTTTTCAATTAGCTACTTATATTGTTCAATTAATGATGCGTAAGCAAGGAGAGACAGAGAGTCTAGATATAAAAAATTCTGATCAGTTTGAGCAAATAATCAAAAAGCAAAAGAAAAAAGAAGATGAATTTGATGCAAGTGAAATCTTAGAAAATAAAGATGATGCAGAAGAAAAAAGTAAATATTTAAAATAGGAAGGCTTCTATAATATGGATTTGAATATAACGAACTATGGTGTAGTTGAAATCTTAGGGATTGAGATTTGGATAACCGAAACTTTAGTTAATACCTGGCTAATTAGTGGACTGTTAATTATATTTGCGATTATAGTCCGAATAGCTCTAAAAAATTTTAAGCCTGTTCCTGGGGGTTTTCAAAATGCTGTTGAAGCCATTGTAGAAACTTTTGATAATTTTTCTGTTGGCGCTTTGGGAGAAAAATTAAACTATATATCGCCTTGGTATTTTACAGTTTTTCTATATATTCTTCTTAGTGCTTTGGGTAGCATATTTGGTTTTCGGGCACCAACAGCAGATTTTTCAACTACTTTTGCCTTAGCTTTTGCTACTTTCGTATTGATGATTGTGATGGGATTTAAACATAAAAAAGACAACTATCTCAAGAGCTTCTTTCAACCCTATGTTGTGTTTTTCCCAATCAATATAATGGGTGAACTTGCAAAACCAGTCTCTCTTAGTTTCCGTCTATTTGGTAACATGTTGTCTGGTACCATTTTATTATCTCTTTACTATA
>JAAYRJ010000178.1 GCA_012518845.1 Clostridiaceae bacterium | reverse complement strand
TTTGCATCACTGCAGAATTTAGAACTGCCGAATTTACTCGACGCGGAAAATTTAGCTTGCCAGATATTTCATGGCCTAAACTTATATTAGAAAAATCAGCTTTTGCTAAATTATAGATTTTTTCTTCTGCCATCAAATTGCGTGTTGAGAATTTTGTAACAACAGCTAGATTTTCAAATTTATTAGTTTTTAAACTTTTTAGACTAGCAATAACCTCATCTTGATTAAGATCCATGATTAACTTGCCTCTATGATCGACATAACCAGAGATATATTCTATTTGTTCACTGATTGCGGAAAAATCATGAGCGATTCCGGGACCAGTTTGAAGAATCAAACCAACTGGTGGTGTCTGCTTTTCAACAATAGCATTAGTAGAAATAGTCGTTGACAAATTTATACGAGTAATCTTATTTGGCTTAATGTCAGTCAAAAGATTTTCCAAGCAAGTATTAATTGCTTCAAGCAAATCATTGCCTATTGGCAACTTCTCGGTTTTTAAGAGCTTACCTGCCTCAAGAATAACACCATCTATGTTAGTTCCGCCAACATCTATACCTAAATACAAAAGATCTCCCTCCTTTGTTTCTATTATCTGGAATTATTTGAACAATTAAATTACGATCAACAAGATCTATTTTCATCATAACATAGATAATTCTGCCAATATTGCAATAGGAGTTTATATTTAAGCTTATCTATTCCCAAAACGCAAAGCTTAAGCGGATATTTCTCCAATTAAGCACCACCAATTACTTGCAAGATATGTTCTTTATCCACATATTTACTTAAAGTTGCCAATACTTCATAAGCAGCATCTCTACGCTTTTTACTCTTTTTATAATATTTGTCATCATCTACCGCTCCAGTAAGACCTCTAAAACGCATTTCAATTCCAACAGGTTTATCACCCAGAATCGCTTTATCTGCTAAAAACACTAATGATGATTCGGTAATTTTAGTACGATGTTTGGCTGGCAAGTCTGTATGATTACCAATTACTTTGGCAACTTCTGGATATCCTTCAAATTCAAGAGTTCTTTGGCCTGCCAAAGCATGTTTGGGAGCTTCACGTCTTAGATCATGAAGTTTAGCTGCGGCATATAAGACATCAGGATCAAGCTTTATTTCTTCTGTGGTTTTGAGCAAATCATAAAGAGACATTGCAATTTCTGCCACTCCATCAGCATGTTCTCGATCGAATTGAGACATTTTATAACTATCTCGTAAAAGCTCAATGCGTGCTTTAGATGGTGCTTTGGTCGGCATTCCACCAATTACCTCAGGCACAAGCGTAGTACCTTCTATTTTGAAAATGTTATAACAACCATATGGTTGAATTATCTTTTGTAATTCTGCCAATGATGCATGACCTAGATAGGATAAAAAAAGTATATTAACAGCAGCATGAGCAAAAACAACAACATCTTTAGAATCCTTACTTAAAACATCAAACATTGCATCTGCAAAACGTGCTTGAGCTTCTTGAAGTGTTTCACCACCAGCAGGTACAAATTTTTCTGGATCTGAAAAAAGTAGTTTGAGGTTTTCTAAATCTGCAGATCCTAGATCTGCAAGTCTTTTTCCATCCCATGTCCCCATATCAAATTCAGCAAAATTAGTAATAATTATAGGCTCATTAGCATCATCTCTTAGACGAATCAAGGGAGTTGCTGTATCTCGGGCACGTTTTAATGGACTAGTATAAACTGTGAATGGTCGCTTTAACTCCGCTTGCAAAAACTCACCTAAATTTTCTGCATCTTCTTTACCAAGCTCACTCAAGGGGTAATCTGTTCTTCCATAAACATAAGGACCACATTCTGGAAACTCAGGAGTACCATGTCGTAGCAAATATAAACGTCGTGTCATTTGAAAACCTCCTTAAAATAGCAAATAAATATGCAAAGCTTTTTTAATATCTTAGCTATAAATAGAATCAAAATCTATAACAAATGTAAAAAATTCTAAACTGAAGTAGCACCCTATTCAGTTTAGAATTAAATAAGCTGATGTTTGTTACGAGCCTAATATTTATTTCATTAATAGCTCATAAGAAAAATTAATATCTGTCTTATCTATTGTTTCAAAGTCAGTCTCATCATTTTCAGCTTTTTTAATGATTCTATTAACACCTGTCATATTTAGAGGTTCGGGTTCATTGGAAACAAATAAAAAATAGGAAAGACTTATTACTAGAAGAACTACCAAAACAAACCTTATATTAGATCCTGCCTTCATCTTGGTTCTCCGTAGCTAATCTGGTCTTGTCATCAAAGATATAGCCTCTACCCCAAACAGTTTTTATGTAATCTGGGTCTTTGGGATCGTTTTCTAACTTTTCTCTTAAATGATGAATATGGACATTCAAGGTACCATCTTGGGTAAAGGAATCTTCCCACACAGCTTCAAATATCTCATCCTTTGAAAGAATCTTATTTGGATTCTCGATTAGATATGCCAAAAGTTTATACTCCATAGCTTTGAGAGGAATCTCAGCTCCATCCTTATAAACTCTTGCTAAAACCGGATCTAAGCAGAAGGAATCATTTTGATAAATAGTTTCACTTGGGTTGTCAATTTCTTGCGTTTAAGTCTTTTTAGAATTTTTTTCACCTTAGTAGTCAAAACTGGCAATGAATATGGTTTAACGATATAATCGTCTCCTCCAATAGTTAAAGCTAGAACCTGATCTTGATCATCTGTTCTAGCAGATAGAAAAATTATTGGAATGTCATCGTTTGTACTTCTAATATTTCTACAAATCTCAAAACCTGATCCATCCCCAAGATTAATATCTAAGATAAGAATTTTCACTTTCCCTTTTTTATAAAAAGCCTCAAATTCTTCTTTACTACTACAAATAATCGTTTTATTTCAAAAAGCTCTAAATAGTCTTTGGTTGTTTGGGCAAGCTCAATTTCATCTTCTACTATTAAGCAGTCATAGACCATATGTTCCCCTTAAATTCTTCTTTAGTTTAATAATATTATCCAGTGATTGTTAATTGCAATTATATACTCATTCTTTTGAGATTTATACTGCTACTAATCCAAGACCTGCTCAGCTGGGATAAATAAAAGGATTGTTTGTATTAATCAGTTTACAATTTGGAAATTACTACCGTCTAAATTTGCTTCGGTGGAAAAATCTTCCAGCAGTCCAGCCGTATCGCCCTCTATCATTAAGCTATCTTTGCTGTGGATATACCTAATTTCCACACTAATATAAGCTGCTGAGTCAAGTATAAACTCTGGTTCATCTATTTCATGTCTGAGAGAGTTATTTGAAATATATTTTTGTATATCAAGTAGATGTTGGTGAAATGCTTGAGCATCAATATCATTGATATTAATGAGGTCTCTACCCCCTAAATCACTGTCAAGACTCACTGTTGAAGTATCAGACTTTTCCCAGGAATTATGGATCATATTATTTCGGTAATAATGGAAACTTATACTCTCACTCAAGACTAGTGGATTTTGCACTTGAGCATATGCATGATTCCCATTGACACGAAAAGTGTAGAGTAAAATTTCTTTCCCCTTAAGATCTTCTACCTCTTTTAACTGATCTAACAAGTCTGCTATAGCTTCAGGGCTGTGATTGATATATGACTGTTGACTATTAATAACCCCCAGTCTATCCTCATATTCAAAAAGATTTCCACTTAGATCAGCTTCAAAAGTAAAATCATCACGCTCACCGCTAATATGAGATCTTTGATAAAGGTACTCATTATTTGGACCTGTATGCTGAAAACGAATTGAAATACGCTCATCTTCCGGCTCGATATCATATTCTTCTAAAAAATTTTCAATATTGGCATTAAATTTATAGAGCCCATTTGCATCTATTTCAGCTAATGAAAATAAATCATTCATACCACTACCAAATTTGTCTGCGCCTAGTTCTTGCCACCGAGGATAAAAAAGACTATTCCCAACATATCGATACCGGTCAAAATAAGCAGGATTATTAGGATTTTGTACAGTGACATTTACATAATGATTGTCAATACTTAGGCTTGCCAGTTGTATTTCTTTGCCCTTAAATTCAGGACGATTTTCTAGTTCAATAAAAATTTTTTCCATTTGATCAACATTTTCGAGAATTTTTGAATTACGACCGATGTATCCACGAACTTCACCAGGTAGTCTTAAAGTTTCTATAAAAATGATAACTCCAGTAAGTCTTAAAATAATATAGAGTAAAACCAATCCAAAAATGAGAACCGAAGCAACTTGGCCAGCTTTGATACGGGGTTTTCTCTTTTGATCCATAGATATCACCTCACTTAACTTTATTTGTGGCTAAGATTAATTTT
>JAAYRJ010000177.1 GCA_012518845.1 Clostridiaceae bacterium | reverse complement strand
TCTGCTTTTATTTCACTAACAACTAAAGCTAAATCTTTTTTATTTTGATTTTGCCTAATCCCGCAATGCAGACCATTAGCAACAAATCCTTGAGCTGCGCATATTCCACCTGGAACCTGTTTAAGTGCTGATATGTTATTTGTCATTAAAAATCCCTTCTACAAAATATCTAGTCCTTGTTTTTCATCCAAGCCACATACCAAATTTAGACATTGAATAGCTGCACCAGATGCTCCTTTGCCCAAATTATCAAAAGCAGCTAATAAAATCATCCGCTCATCATTGCCTGAAACATTGATATGCATATTATCAAAACCTGACAATTTATTACTGTTAATAAAGCTATCTATATCCATTTGGTCTTGATAAGTAATAAGCTGACCAGAATAATAATTCTTATAAATCTTGATTACATCTTCTAATTTAGTATTGGCTTTTAGTTGGGCTTGATGAAGTGGAATCATAACAAGCATGCCACTATAATAATCTGCAACTATAGGTGCAAACACAGGCTCTACCTCTAAGTGTGTATAAGATACAATCTCTGGTAAGTGTTTATGCATTTGACTTATGCCGTATAGTCTTGGTGCATCATAAATATCAGTTCTTGTTGAATCGTTATATTCTGCAATCATGCTTTTTCCGCCCCCACTATAACCTGTCAAAGAAAAGCAGTTTAGCATTGCTGATTTTTCAATAATATTTTGTTCAATCAAAGGACGTAAAAGTGTTATAACACCTGTTGGATGACAACCAGGCACAGAAATACGTTTACTTTGAGCAATTAGCTTAGTGTGTTCCTTAGAAAATTCTGGCATGCCGTAGACCCAATCAGAATTAGTACGATGGGCTGTAGATGTATCAATCACTCTAACATCCGGATTAGTGATCATTGAGACAGCCTCGCGTGATGCCTCATCAGGTAAACATAAAAGAGCAACATCACAATTATTTAACATCTCACTACGTGCTTTTTTGTCTTTACGTTTTTCATCAGATAAAACAATCAGTTCAAATTCATCTCGTTTTGTTAAGCGATCATAAATTCTCAGGCCTGTAGTTCCACTTGAGCCATCAATAAAGACTTTAATTGTGTTTTTCATAGATTCCTCTTTCTTTTAATGTATAATTATTTATTTAACTGTGTAATTATTATCTTTTGCTAAAAATAAAAAGTCCCTCAGGACAAATCCAACATAATAAATATTTAATATTAATCGATAATACCACCATTTTCTTAAATAATCAATTTATCTTTATAAAACATTTTCGATGAGTACGTTGTTTAATTATGCATTTTGCATAAGCTGGTTTTGCAAAAAAAAATAAATTTGACAAGTTATTTTTTTGTGGTAACATGAATAAGCTATTAAATTGCTTGCTTAGCTCAGTTGGTAGAGCAGCTGATTTGTAATCAGCAGGTCGGGGGTTCGAGTCCGTCAGCAAGCTCCATAAAAAAACTCCGTTACCTATATAACCGTAACGGAGTTTTTTATTGTCTTGAAGTATATTTTATACGAAATTATTCAATAATTAATTCTTCTCCTTCTAGAATATCTACCGCATTTTGTTCAACTACAAATTTACCTGAATCATGACTTATAACTGTAACTGAACAGTTGTTTGGAGAAGGAATGCGTCTTTTAGCATCTTCAGGATTTTGTTCAATC
>JAAYRJ010000176.1 GCA_012518845.1 Clostridiaceae bacterium | reverse complement strand
GAAAAAATTTTTGCATCTGCATATTTACCTTGAACTAACATGGACCCTCATTTCTATTAACTTGTTCTATCTATTTAATTGCAGTCTTAAGCTTTTGCCATTAAAAAATTTATATCATCACATTCAAACTATCAGATAAAGGGTTTAATTTACAAATGAGTAAGTTCAAACTATTATTTTGTAATTTTCACAGATTGTTAATATAATGTTAGCGTTATATTATTTTTAAGTAAATAACAATTAGATAAGGTTAAAAACATGTTAGAACTATCAGACTCATTTTATAGAAAAATAAATCCTATGCTTAACAATTTTAAAAAGATTATTACCTCTAAAGAAAGTTGGATCCGGCTTTCAATAATCCCTATCGTCTTAGTCAGCTTTGAACTAATGTTAAGGATAGGTACGTCGAAGAGTTTTTTTAGTGGAAATCTTTTTTTTATTATGCTATATACAGCATCATTAGGCTTCTTGTTTAGTGCTATACAAATGCTGTTTATAAAAAAATTCGTCTGATTTTTTCTTTTGTTCTTTATTTACTTGTTTCCATTTATTTTCTAATTGTATTTTTTTCACAGAGAGCTTTTGGAAGTTTTTTTGATTTAAAGAGTTTAATGTTTGGCGCAGGTGGAGTTGTTGAGGATTTTGGAGGCGATGTATTAAACACAATTAAGTCTGGTATTGGTACAATTATTATTTTCCTACTTCCCGCTCTGGTTGTACTTGGAATTATTTTAATTCGTCGAACTCGCAAGAAAAATGGGCTGAAAACTAGATCCCTTTTTTCACCATTACGAAGTAAAGTTCGCCTCTTTCATTCTATTGTTGCAATCTTTGTTTGTGTTGCTTTATTTTTGGTAGCACGTGTAACAACGCGTATTTTTAATGAAAAAAATTACAGTGATAATTTCACCTTTAATGTGGCTACGGAACAATTTGGCTTGTTGACTAGTACAAGAATCAGTTTAAATAACTCTTCCAATGAGTCTGAATTCATTACTGCCGATGAGGTTAAAGCCGAATCTGATCTAGGTTTAGATGGAAGTTCTTATGCTCAAGGGGAAGCAGATAGTTTGGAAGAGGGAAAAGTATATGAAGATCAAGTACTCGATATTGATTTTGAAGAACTTGCAGTTAAAGAGAAAGATCCTGAATTGGCAGATTTCTATTCTTTTGTTGCCCAAAGAAACCCTACCAAGGAAAATGAATATACTGGAATCTTTAAAGACAAAAACCTAATTATGATTTGTGCAGAGGCTTTTGACGGCTCCGTAGTGAGTGAGGAACTGACGCCTACTTTGTATCGAATGGCTACTAAAGGAATACAAATGAATGAGTTTTATCAGCCCACTTGGGGCGGAAGCACATCTTCAGGTGAATATTCTCTCTTAATGGGATTGATCCCTACTTCAGGTGTTCTTTCAATGGTAGAAACTCAAAATAATAATCTCTGGTTCACACTGGGGAATCAATTACGTGAACAAGGTTATCAAAGTCAAGCTTACCATGTAGGAACACATGATTTTTATGATCGACATTTGACCCACAATAACATTGGTTATGATGAGTTTCTTGCATTTGGAAATGGCTTAGAAAAAATTTATGAAAATTCTTATGGTAGCTCCGATAAAGAACTCATCGCTAATACATTGCCGCTATATATTGATGCTGACAAGTTTAGTACATATATAATGGCTTACTCCGGACATAGCCCCTACGATTATCCAAATAAATATACTGAAATGTACATGGATATAATTGAAGAATATGAGCCCTTAAAAGATGCTCCTGAAACTATCAAAAACTATTATTGTAAACAATATGCTCTTGAAGATGCCATGAGTTATCTTATTTCAGAATTAGAAAGAGTAGGTATTGCTGACGATACAGTAATTGCAATGTGTACTGACCATTATCCATATGGGCTTGAAGAAGGCGATACCTGGGGTAATGATCAAGATTATATCCAAATTCTAAAGGGTCTACCTGATGATTATACAGTGTTTGAGCGTGACAGAGATGTAGGGTTTATTTGGTGTGGTAGTTTAGAAGACATGGATCCTATTATAGTTGATACCCCAACAAGCAGTTTAGACTTTGTACCAACGCTAGCCAATCTTTTTGATATACCATTCGATTCACGTCTTTTTGCAGGACGTGATATGTTGGCACCAGATTCAACACCTATCGTAACGTATAGTACTTATAGCTGGATCAGTGAGCACGGTTATTATGACGTTTCAAATAAAGATTTTACTCCCAAGTTAGAGGATGTAATTGTTCTCGATCAACACATTGAGCTTATGAATGCAGAAGCCAATAATCAAAATGCCATCTCAGCATTTGTTTTAAACAATGATTTATATGGAATATTAGAGGAGAAAGGGTTATTGCCACATTAGTTAGATTTTACACGTAGAATTTCTAGTTTTTCTTTCGTTTCACTGATTACATCGGCTAAACGTTCTTGTTGTTACGTGACAAGTTCTGTGTTGCCAGGATTAAATTTTAAGGCTTTATCAATGTCTCTTAGAGCAGAAGTTGTCTCTCTTGATTTTTTCTCGACATTTTCAAAAGCTTTACCTAACTTTGTGGTATTACCATCCATTTCAATAGTAATTCCCTTTATTTGCTTTCTAGCCATTGCTCTACCTTTTTTTAGGCACAAAAAAAGCACCCCTTCTAAGAATGCTTTGTAAAATATAGCTTCTGGTTAATTATTAATAGTGATATTCTTTAAAATATCTCTCAGACACTTTCGGATTTACACTTCTTTTAAGTTTCAACCTTTTGGCATAAGAAAGATCGGTGTATTTTTTACCTTGCAGTTCTAACACTTTGTTAATTTCTTCTCGCTGTATTTTTTTAACTAGATGACGATTGATTTTCTTTCTTTTTTTACGTTTTTTTCTAGGCAAGCCAAAATAGCGTTTCCAAAAGTCTTTTATTTTATTAATTGTTCGCTTAATAATTCTCATGGCTTACCCCCTTTTTTATTATTATTTTAACATAAAAATGTGACTAGAAAGTGTCAAAATCAACCTGTGTTGCTTCATACACTTATTCTTTTACATCGATTTCTACTAACAAATTATTATACTCAATGCAGTAGTCCATAATCTGCCCTAGATTCATATTATCAAAAGCTTCTATGGTCAGACAAGCCATAGTATAGCGGATTGGGCAAAAACAATGGGTGTATCAAGGTCAGGATATTATACTTGGAAAAACGAATACAAAGCACGGGAGCAACGCCAACAAGAGCAGGAAGATTTAGT
>JAAYRJ010000175.1 GCA_012518845.1 Clostridiaceae bacterium | reverse complement strand
ATTCAAGAGCTAATTTATAAACTTCCAATCAAAAAAATCAAACTAAAAATGAACCTAGATAATCTATTTAGAAAAATAAAATTTGTTTTCTTATTTGTTTTTGTTTTATTTATTCCTAGTTTTGTTTTGGACCAATTTGGAATCGGTTTTCCTGCATTTTGTAAATTCATTTGTCCTGCTGGAACCTTAGAAGCAGGTATACCACTTATTATTTCTAATCCTAGTATTAGAAATTCGCTTGGGGTTTTGTTTAATTGGAAATTGTTATTATTAATTTTAACTATTTTAGGCTCTGCCCTAATCTTTCGGTTTTTTTGTAAATATGCCTGTCCGCTAGGTGCTTTATTAGGTTTGTTTAATAAAATAAGTATTTATCATCTGCAATGTTCAGATGCATGTATTGATTGTGGAGCTTGTTCAAGAGTTTGCAAAATGAATATTAAACCAAACCTTGACTCAAATTCAATTGAATGTATTCGATGTGCTGATTGCGTGAAAATATGTCCGGTCAAAGCTCTTGATTTTAAAAATAGCTTTATACCTAATAACAAAGCAAATGAGAGCAAAGAATAACGATGTTATTCTTTGCTAAATATTCTTAGCGATAACGGACGAGGATTATATGTTTCCTACTTATAATATTTTTGATTATACCTTTGCAAGTTATGGAACTCTAATCTTACTTGGTTTGCTAGTAGGTATTGGTTTCTCAGTCTTACAAGCAAAAAGATATCAGCCAGAATTACAAGAGGATGTTTTCTTCAGCTCTCTGTTTGGCGTAATTGGAGTAGGAATAGGCGGCAAACTTCTTTATATTCTGATTAACATACCTGAGATTATCAACTTATTGCGTTCAGACTTAGAGTTTCATCAAACCATGTTGATACTATTGCAAGGTGGATTTGTTTTCTATGGTTCTTTAATTGGTGCTTTTCTTGGACTTTATATTTACAGTAAAGCATTTAATATTTCTTGTGAAAGAATATTGTTTTATCTAACACCAGCTGTTCCCCTAATCCATGCTTTTGGTAGGATTGGTTGCTTCGCTGCCGGTTGCTGTTATGGTGTACCGTGTGATAGGTTTGGATATATTTTTATCAATTCACCAATTGCTCCAAATGGAATTAGATTATTTCCCACTCAACTTTTGGAGGCTGGTTTTTGCTTAATTATCTTTATTATAATTATGATGTTTTTCAAAAGAATTAATAATGGTTATTATTTGTTTGCAATTTATGGGATTATGTATTCTCTTTTCCGCTTCATAATCGAATTATTTAGAGGAGATATTGAAAGAGGCTTTGTTGGTTTTTTATCAACTTCGCAAATTATCAGTCTTTTTATTTTTGTTATTGCTTTAATTTATTTATATAGAGATAAAGATAAGTTAGTTCAAATTAAATAAAAGGTTGCCCGAATAAATTGAAGGCAACCTTAATTGTTCTAGTGATAGTAATTTAAAAAGCTTTTATGGCATACAAATTCCACCATTTGGTGTTACATATGTACCAGTAGTATAATTATTCTCAATTAAATATTGCATTGAGCCTGCAACATCTTCTGGATCTCCAATATAGCCTAGCGGAATTGTCGCAGATAATGCATTTAATTCATCTTGGTTAACACCTTTAAGGATGTCTGTATCTATCATACCAGGGCAAATGGCATTTACACGAATTTTGTTTGGTGCATATTCTAAAGCAAGAGCTCTAGTAAATCCTAAAATAGCGGATTTAGTAGCACAATAATCTGCTTGATTTACAACACCCATCAAACCACCAATAGATGAAATATTAATAATATTGCCAGAATTTTGTTCGACCATGTATGGTAAAACTAAACGACTCATATGGAACACAGAGAATAAATTAACTCCTACTAACCATTCGTAGTCACTTGGATCCATTTCGTGAAAACTATTATTGTTGCTAACCCCAGCGTTGTTAACTAATACATCGATTTTTTCACCAAATTTTTCTACTGCTGCTTCTACAACTTTTTGACAATCTTCAAACTTGGAAGCATCTGCTTGAACATAAATACCATCCACACCCATTTTTTTGAGTTCTTGTAGATTCTTTTCACATTCTGCTTTACTTGAATCGCTAACATAGTTCATTACAACGTTATAGCCCATTTCACCTAAACGAAGGACCATTGCACGACCTAAACCTCTTGAACCACCGGTTACAATAGCTAATTTTGTCATTTTCTTACCTCATTCCATTTGTATTTTCTGATAATTTTATATTAATTAGATAATACATATCTTTATACAAATATAACATAACCACATAAAACTGCAAACATTTAAAGAGGCACTTCAAACAAAAATAAGCAGCTAATAGATTAGCTGCTCTTATAAAAAACTGTTATTTTTACTATAAATTTGCTATGTAAAAGAAATTTTGTTCTAAAAGAATGAATCAAACCCACTTATACCTGAACCAAGAGAAGCTGCACATGCGGAACAAGCAATAATAACTATAATCGACAAAGAGACTGCAATAATGTTCATCACTAAACCTGCTGTTGCCATCCCTGATTTTCCATGTTTTTTGGTAGATATTGCTCCCAATACTATGCCAATAATACCTAGTACGGTGGCAATATAAGGAACAATTGGCAAGAATATTGCAAATAGCAAAGAAATAATACCCAAAACTAGGGATGCAATCGCCATACCGGTACTCTGTGTTGGTGGTTGACCTTGAGGAGGATACTGATTATAGCCACCAGGATAATACGGTTGTTGTTGATTGTATTGATTTTGCATGGGGCGTTGATATTGTTGCGGTGCCTGCTGATATTGTTGATGCGGCATATATTGTTGGGGTGGTTGATTTTGTTGCCGAGGCGGATAATTTTGTTCTTGTTTTTTATCTTGATTTTGAGCATCCTGTTGTTTTTTCTTATTTTCTTCCATAATATCGTCTCCTAATATTGAAATCGCTTAATAAAACAAATCGAATTATCAAGCTATTACATATTAATATTTGCTATACAAAATTTCAACCAAATAAAATACAATTTTTGTTAATTTATTGTAATTACCAGAAAAATTATAAAAAGCCTTGTTACAATTATTATTGATCGTAACAAGGCTAAAATTTGTTTGAAAATATACTAATTAGTGTTTAATTAACGAGCTATTACATCCACTAGCCAAAGAAATTTAACAGTAAACCAGCGGCAACAGCTGAGCCAATTACTCCAGCGACATTTGGTCCCATGGCGTGCATCAATAAAAAGTTGCCTGGATTATATTGTTGCCCAACTTTTTGAGATACACGAGCCGCCATTGGCACAGCTGAAACCCCAGCAGAACCAATTAATGGATTGATTTGTTCTTTGCTAAATGCATTCATAATTTTAGCAAAAATTACACCAAACGCAGTGCCAATTGCAAATGCAATTAGCCCTAACGCCAAAATACCAAGAGTTTGGGCATTTAAAAAACGTTCAGATGAGGCAGTTGCTCCGACTGTAACCCCTAAAAAGATAGTCACAACATACATGATTGTATCTTTAGCAGCAGTGATTAGATGTGGTACAACACCTGCTTCTTTGATCAAATTCCCAAACATTAGCATGCCGATTAAGGGTGCTGCTGAGGGAACAATTAAACAAACTATAATTGTAACAACAATTGGGAAAAGAATTTTTTCAGTTTTTGAAACCACTCTCACATTTTTCATTTCAATTTTTCGTTCTTTTTCAGTTGTTAACAGTTTCATAATTGGTGGCTGGATAACTGGTACTAAAGCCATATATGAGTACGCAGCAATTGCTATTGAGCCTAACAGATGTTCTGCTAACTCAGCAGTCAAATATAATGCTGTTGGACCATCTGCTCCACCAATTATTCCAATTGAAGCTGCTTCTTGAGGTGTAAAACCTAAAGCCAGCGCACCAAGAAAGGCAAAGAAAATACCAAACTGAGCAGCTGCGCCTAAAATCATACTTTTAGGATTTGCAATTAAAGGTCCAAAGTCAGTTGATGCTCCGACACCTAAAAAGATTAAGGGTGGATAAATCCCCAAACTGACACCTTGATATAGATAATATAGCAAACCACCCTCGTCATATGACGACAGCTGACCTAGTGGTAAATTTGCTAATAACATTCCGAATGCAATAGGTATTAATAGATAAGGTTCAAACTCTTTTTTTATTGCGAGATATAATAAAACACAAGCAACAGCAATCATAATAGCACTTCTTAGGTCGAGTGCATAAATACCACTTGATCGGAAAAAATCAACGATCATATCTAACATGGAACACCTCTTATTTCAAACTATAAAGGGCATCTTCAGCATTAACTGTCTGACCTTCTTTAACAAAGATTTGTTCTACGATGCCATCTCTTGGAGCTACAATTTCATTTTCTAGTTTCATAGCTTCAATGATAAGCACAGTTTCACCTGTTTTGACAGATTGGTTGGGTTCTACATCAATACGCAATATAGACCCTTGTAAAGGTGCTTCCATGATTTCAGCTGTACCTGATGAAGAAGGTGTTGGAACTGGATCTGCAGCTGCTGATTCAACGACAGTACCCTCAGCCACTTCTTCTAATTTAACAATATATTCTTTTTCTCCTACTGTAACTTTATATGTTTTCATGTTCCCTCCTAGAGATATTATTTTGTTCTTTCTATTGAAACGATGCGAACGTCTTTGTCAATGGTTTCTTTGGCAACACATGATGCAACCAGCATGGCTACAAGACGTTCTTCCTCATCTTGTGCAGTATCCAAAGTAGTGAGATTATTTTGTTTTGCACCATTTTTTTTGTCTTTTGTTTGATCGCTAGGTAAATATTTTAATAGCGAAAGAATAGCTGCTAAAAGAATAAGCACGATGAAAACAATAATCATTGAAAATATTGAAATTGGAATTCCATCTAAGATACTAAAATTTTCAGGATTCATTATATAGACCTTTCTATTGGTTCGGTGGAATCATTCGAAAAGAGACAACTTCATCAACTTTTTCACTTTGCATATTGTCGTGTGTTTCTTCCTTTTGATTCTTCTCTTTATAATAATTCATAACAGGTTCTGGAAAGATAGAGTAAGCAACAACTTCTTCTTCCTCTGGTTCCCGATCCAAAAATTGTTTCATTTTATTTTTCATTTCGTCGAACACAAAAGGCAGATCCTCTGGCGGGACGGTTGTCGTTTTAACTTCTACTTGTTCTAAAATAAGATCAACTATTTTTTGATCTAATTCACCCGGAGCTTGACCATAATGACCTTGGACATAGTCTTTAATTTCATTAGGCACTAATTTATATCTTTCACCCAATAATACATTTAAGACAGATTGTGTACCAACCATTTGTGATAATGGCGTAACTAAAGGTGGGTAGCCCATATCTTTACGTACATTTGGGATTTCTCTTAAAACTTCATTAAAGCGATCAGAAGCACCTTGTTCTTCTAATTGACTTAAAAGATTAGAAAGCATCCCACCTGGAACTTGATAGGTTAATATTCTTGGATTTGGGATTAATGAGCGAGTTCGCAAATCACCAGATTCTATATATTTATTAACAATGATATCTGCTAAATCGTATGCTTCATTTAAGGCGTCTATATCAAGATCGACTTGACGATCTGTTAGTTTGGCAACCTCTAATAATGTTTCATCTGCTAAATGACCAGTACCGCCTGATAATGGCGCAATACAGCCATCAACTATATCTGCTCCAGCTTTCATAGCTTGTTCCATCACCAAAGGGGTAGCATTTGCTGTTGTATGCGAATGTAATTGGATAGGCAAATCAGTTGCTGCCTTTAAATCTGAAACTAAATCATAAGCAGTTTGAGGTGTAATAATGCCTGCCATGTCTTTAATACAGATTGAATCGGCTCCCATATCTTCAAAGGTTTTAACCAAATTTACATAATATTCATTATTGTGAACTGGACTGACCGTATAAGCAATAGCAGCCTGCAACTCAGCACCATGTTTTTTTACAAATTTAAATGCATTTCTTAAATTATTGGGATCATTAAGAGCATCAAATACACGTAAAATATCAATACCATTTTCGATTGTCAAACGAATAAAACGTTCTAGAACATCATTATCATAATGATGATAGCCTACAACGTTTTGACCTCTTAATAACATTGATAATTTTGTATTTGGAGCTGCTTTTCTAATTTCTCTTAAATTTTCCCAAGCACTTTGTTTGAGAAAGCGATAAGCGGAATCAAATGTCGCTCCTCCCCAAACTTCTAAAGAATGGAATCCTACTTTATCTAAAGCTGTTACTAAATCAAGAATATCCTCTCTACGCATTCGCGTGGCTAAAATAGATTGATTTCCATCACGAACCGTAACATCTTGAATGCCTAGTTTACTCATTGTACCCCCTAATTGTACATTCTATATGTTTCATGTTTTGGTTATTATAACCAAAACTGATGACTGAATTTTAATAAATTATAACATCTAAGCAATCCATTAACAATATTTTTCTCTAATAATAGAAAAGCAAACATTTAGATCGTATCGATAATTTGTTAACTTTAAGTTAACTCGTCCTTCTAAAATATTTGATTTCCTTTATCTATTTGTTTATTATTACTTTTAGAAAATTACCTTGAGGAATTTTGAAAGTAGAGATAAGATAAATCTAGATTTTATCGAACTTAAAGATCATAAATTTATGTCCAGTTTTATGTCAAATTAATACTCAACTATGTCAGATAATCAAAAAAAACACGATATCCCTATTGCAGTGCGTCACTTGGCTGAAAAAAGTCATCGTCAAGGTGGTTTAGCTACGCCAGAATATGGTGGGATTGATTCTGTCGATGGCATCAAAGCACATCAAAAGTTTGTTCACTCATTAGAGCAAAATTCTCATTTTTATGATTTAATCCTTACAGAATTGACATTAGCAAGCGACGTCGTTTGGCAAGACTTTAACTTTCAACTTAAGGGGCGTCTCGACTGCCTGACGGTGCAATCAGACCGATTGACATTATACGAAATAAAAAGTTTCAAAAATGATCCTTTATATTTACCAAAAGATGGAAGTCCAGCTCATTGGGCCCAATTAATAATTTATGCCTACTTATTAAAGCATTCAAATATTAGTTCTAAATTGCTTGAACAAAATGCGGATTGTCTAGCGACTTATGAAAGTTTGATAGAAAAAGAAGAAATAGAACTGATCTTAGTTTATTCAGCTGTTGATAAAGAACAAGTAATCTTTAAGAAAAAAAAATTAACCTGGCAAGAAATTGAAGATCAAGTTTTTCTTTCTTTAGAAAAATATACAAAGTACATACTTTATTTTATAGAATGGCGCCAAATTCGTAATCAATCAATCACAAAAGGTGGGTTCCCTTTTTCAAATGTAAGAAAGGGTCAACATGAACTGATGAGGCATGTCTTGGAGGCTATAAGAAACAAGGATTCATTAATATGTCAGGCTCCAACAGGTATAGGTAAAACTATGGCTACGTTATATCCTGCAATTAAAGCCTTAGCTGCTGGTTATAACGACAAAATATTCTATTCCACTCCCATGATCTCTACCAGAGAAATTGCTGAAAAAAGTATTGATATCTTACGAGATTGTGGTTATTTTTTAAAAAGCATTAGATTTGAAGCAAAAGAAAGAATATGTTTACAACCTGATATTTTTTGTGATCAGACTTTGTGCCCTTATGCAATAAATTATTATGAACGGTTACCAGCTGCTTTGCATGAACTTATGCCCGAGGAAAAAATTACACCAGACAAAATTCAACAAGTTTCAAGAAAGCATCAAGTATGTCCGCATGAATTATCTTTAGATTATGCTGAGTTTTGCGATATATTGATAGGTGACTATAATCACATTTTTGATCCACAAGCCAAATTTGAACGCTTTTTGAATGATTCAAATCTGTCTATTTCCCTTTTAATTGATGAAGCACATAACTTACCATCAAGAGCAAGGAATATGTATTCGGCTGGCTTTAGCTTAGCAAGTCTGCTTTTATTTCGTAGGATAATAAAAACACCGTCATTAAATTTGGCTGGTGAGTTTCAAGTTTTACTTCAAAACTTAGAAGAAACAATTGTCGCTTTTACCGAATTTTCAGAAAATGTCAAGAAAGCAGAAAAACCAAAATTAAATCCATTCTTTTCTAATAATGAAAGCAAATGGCTGATTGAAAACAATTTTATTGGTGTGCGTGAAAAACCTGATTTTCTTTTAAAAAAACTTAGAATTTTAAGTCAAGATCTTAAAGATTTTTTAGACCGGCAAAAACTTTTTGAAGGTAGACAAGAGATTCTTGATCATTGGTTTGAGCTAAATTATTTTATTCAAGTTGCTGATCTATATTTTAATGATGCCTATATCACAGCATTTAAATTAGATAATCAAATGCATTTGTCTTGCTTTTTATTGGCTCTAGATGCTTCTAAATATATTACTAAAAGTTATCAAAAAAAGCATGCCACAATTTTTTTCTCTGCGACTTTATCCCCTTTGAATTATTATCACAAGCTATTAAATGCTAATTCAGAAAATTATCCTTCTGATACCTTAAGCCTCACTTCCCCTTTTCCATCTCAAAATATTTTGCTGGCTACCCTAACAGAATATTCTTTAAAGTACAAAGATCGTGAAAACACTCTAATGTCTATTTCTAAATTTATTTTTGACGCAACTCAAAAAAAGATTGGCAACTATTTAATTTTTGTTCCTTCGTATCAATATTTATCGAAAATCAGAAATGTTTTCCTAAAATACTTTAACAAGTCAAATATTAGAATGTCATTTCAAAGTAGAAACATGTCTCAAAAACAAAAAGATAATTATTTGAAAAAGTTTGATGATTTTGGACAGAAGGTGTTTCTATCATTTGCTGTACTTGGTAGTCATTTTAATGAAGGAATTGATTTAGTTGGAGAGAGACTTTCTGGAGTTTTCATACTTGGAACAGGATTTCCACAAATTTCACCAGAAAGGGAACTCATGGCTCAATATTATTCAGAAAGATATGAGCATGGTAGAGCATTTGGCTATCAGTATCCAGGTTTTAATCGTGTACAACAAGCTGTTGGACGGTTAATAAGAAGTGAAAATGATGTAGGATTTGCTATTATGATTGATCAACGTTATGAAAGTCCTGAATGGCGGCAAATTTATCCAGATGATTGGCAAGTTCAAAATTTTGATCAACATCAAAGATTACTAGAAGAAATAGAATTATTTTGGTCAGATCAAATTTGATTTTATTTTAATTTAATTATACTTGTATATCTACTCATATATACCCTTCTCGAACTTCTCCATAGTAGATAATATATCCAATTTTTTGTATTCTTTTTCCATTACAGTATTTACATATCTTTTTGAAAAAGCTAAGAGTTCCGCCCGTAAATGGTGTTCAACATCAAGGTTAAAACATTTTTCATAAGGTAGTTTTAACAAATAAGAAATCAAATCAATATTAGTTCGATGTAACAAAACAATAGAAGACTCTGCCGTATGTTTTCTGCAAGCTGGTGCATCACAAATAACGCCACCTCGATTTAAGTAAAAATTAACGATGTTTGTTTTTATAGGTTTATGACAAATTAAACAATCCTCTATCCAGGGAGAAAAGCCTTGATCAGAAATGAATTTTAACTGCGATAGATGAGTTGTTAGTATTGGATCTTTTTGATAAACAATACAATATGATGAGTATGCCCAGAAGGGATAAACATTACTTGCTTTAGGTTGGTGTCGCAAAATATCCATGACTAGTTCTGATAAATGAGACAAACAGGTTAGGCGTTCAAGATCTTCCATTAAGGGCGAAAAAGATTCAATTATGTCAAGAGAATTTAAACTATATCGATTTCTATAATAAAACAATTTAAACTCAGCAAATATAAATGGACTGATTGAGCGACGCAACGAATTATTTTTGCTCTTTCTGCCTGAGTACGAACAAGTGATTAGACCATAGTCAGCAGTAAGAATATCAAGAATAAGATTGTTTTCACGATAATTAACTATTCTGAGAATGAAACCTTTGGTTGTAATATGATTTTCTTTTGCCATTGACAATAAATTTATTAATCTTACAGATCCTGGGAAATATACCCTAGTTCTTTTAAATAAGAATGACTATTACGCCAGTCTGGACTAACTTTTACAAAAAGCATTAGATCAGATGGTGTATCTAGCATTTTCTCGATTTTTTTTCTACTTCCCTTGCCTATTGCAGCAATTTGTTGTCCCTTCTTACCAAGCAAAATCTTTTTGTGACTTTCCCTTTCACAAATGATAGTAGCATTAATTTGCACCCTAGTTCTTTTTCCTGCTTGATCAAAGCTTTCCGAGAATTCCTCAACTTTTATTGCAATTTGATATGGTATTTCTTCAGAAATTTGTTCTATTATCTCACGTCTTATTAATTCTGCTGCTAATGATTTTTCTGTTTGATCTGTATATGGAATATCTAAAGGTGAATAAGATTTGGGCAAAAATTTTTTTACTTCTGAGATTAAAATCTTAATACCATCATTATTTTTAGCTGATATCGGTACAGTTGCCACAAATTTGGCATAATCGTTGTATTTTTGAATTAAAGGTAATAGTTTAATTTTTTCAACAAGGTCAATTTTATTGATGACTAAGATTAAAGGGACATTGCTGGCTTTTGCTAATCTGATAATTTGCTTCTCAATATTCTCAATCTGATTTCTCCTAGCATCAACTACTAGTAGTACCAGATCAGTTTCTTGAATGGCAACAGAAGCAGTTTTTTGCATATTTTTTCCTAGTTGATCATTAGCTTTATGCATGCCAGGCGAATCGACAAATACAATTTGACTTTCATCATCTTCATACACGCCTTTAATTAGATTTCTTGTAGTTTGTGGTTTATGGGTCGCGATGGCTATTTCTGTTTCAATTATCTGGTTTATTAAAGTTGATTTCCCTACATTTGTTCTACCTGCAATTGTTACAATCCCACTTACAAAATCATTCATATTCTTCCTTCTTATTTATTTTCATATTGTTCTAACAATTCTTCTAAAACTACAACTATTGACTGTTGTAAATTAAACATATTTCTACGATCCTCTTTTGTATTATGATCATAACCACATAAATGTAAAATACCATGTACAAACAAAAAGCATAATTCTTTTAAAAATGTATTGCCGATTTCTTTTGCTTGTATAGCTACGATTTCGGGACAAATAAGTATTTCACCTAGACTTATTGTAGGAGTTTTAGAATCTGGGTCTAAAAAGTCATAAGCCTTGAAAGTAAAGTTTAATCCCTCATCATCTTTTTTAGTTGAGTCTTTTTGAGCATGCTTTTTTTCTATTAAATGGCCAAAATCAAAATTTGGATAAGATAAAACATCAGTTGGCGAATCTATATTTCTTGTATTATGATTAATTGTTTTTATATCTTCTTTAGATAAAAAGCTTAATGCAATATGGACTAGATAATTTTGTTCTTGTATTAGTAGTTTAATTGTTTGTTCAGCATCCAAAACATGATTAGCGACATCTGTTAAGAGTTCTGATAAAAATTCAAAATTCGTGAGATGTTTTTCTACTATCTCCTGATGAAAAAGCTCAATTGTTAAGAAAGATTGTCCCATAAATTATGTCTGTTCTGCTACTTTCTTTTCCTGATTTGGATATTTTACTCTCGTATGGAATTGACCAGTATATACTTGTAAAAAAGCATGAATAATTAACTCTACGTCATAAAAAGATAAACCAGAATTAATAAGCTGATTTTGTTCAACTTTAATTTTAATGATACTTCTCAAGAATTTTTCAGCTTCTTCTATATTATCGATATCAGACGATTTCATTGCTGCTTCAACGGAATCGGCTAACATTAGTACTGCAGATTCTCTAAAACTAGGAATTGGATTTTTATATCGATATTCATCTGGTTCAGGCTTTTCACGACCTTCAAGCTCAGCCTGCTGACAGGCCTTATGATAGAAATATTGGAGGATTGTTGAGCCATGATGTTCTTGAATCATTTTAAGCACAGGTTCCGGTAAATTATGTTTTTTACCTAATTTATATCCATCATCTGTATGTGCAGTAATTACACGTACACTTTCTTCTGGTGTTAACTGGTCATGAGGATTTTCTTCTTCTTGATTTTCTGTGAACATAAGCGGGTTTTCTAATTTACCAATATCATGATAATAGGCACCAACTCTAACTAAATTTGTATCTGCTCCTATGGCCTCACAGCCAGCATCTGCAAGATTTGCCACCATCATTGAGTGTTGAGATGTGCCAGGCGCTTCTGCAAATAATCTTTTCATTAGAGGTTGTCCTGGTTGTGATAATTCAATTATTTTCATAGGAGATACAGTATTAAAGAGTAACTCGAAAATAGGCATGACGCCAATTGCAGCAATGACAGACACCATACTTGAAATAATTGTAGAAATAACATTAACAATTATTTCTGATGCAGTAAATTCCCGCATTAAATTTAAGGCCAATACTACTCCGACTGTAGAGATTGTTGTTGCTACAATCAATCTTACATAATTATCTTCGCGTGAAATTTTCCTAGAGAAAATTGATGCGGTCAAGCACCCAACCAGAGTAACAACAAGAAAATAGGAATTAAACGAAGTCATTGGATAAATCATTAAGGCTAAAACTGTAGATAAAACTATTGATGCTTGAAAACCAAAATAAGAACAAATAATAATAGTCGTAAAATATACTGTTGAAGCCATTGGAAAACGCTTGGATATATAAAATGAGATAATTAACGGAACTAGGAGAGCAATTATCATAGCCCAGAAACTTTGTTTATCTAATAGGACATCAATATCGTAAAATCTAAAAAACAAATAGACAACAACAAATAAGATAAGATTTTGTAAAACTATGCCTGAGAAAGAAAGCCAGTCAAATTGATTTTTATCTGTTAAATTTAATTCATCTAAAACTGAATAAATTTCCTCAGTTATCAAATCTCCTTGTGATACAATTCTTGCCCCTTGATTGATTTTGATTGGATTATTTCTTATTTGATTAGCAGCTTCTTCACGTGCACTTTCAGTCGCTTCATGATCATACTCAACATTTGAAATAAGCAGATTAGATAGCAAAAACTTGATTATTACGTTGTCGCTTGCAAAATAATTTTGAATTTCAGTTAATTGCTCTACGTTTTCGTTAATTTCATTTTCTAATTGTTCATCATCTAAAACTTTGCTCATGATTAAATTAGAAATAGTGCGAAGATTTTCTTCAAAATGTTGAAATCTGTTATCATTCATACTTAATAAATCGTTGGCATGCCCTAGTTCAAATTCTATATTATAATTTTGATTAATCTGGGACACCATTGAAGTTGCGGCGGTAGCAATTTCATCTGCCGTAGGGGATCTTCTAAACCTTGTATCTTCAGTTTCAGTATCTGGATCTATATCTTCAACAACTTGATTAGTTTCTTCCGTAACATCGTCTATTATTCTGTTATTTTCTTCTCCATAATATAGTCTATCTCTACGTTCATTTATCAAGTTCAAAAATGATTCTATATTAGCAAGCGAAAGAGCAGTTTTTTCTTCGTTTTCTTTCATTTTAATAGGTGTTGCTGCCATAGCTTCCTGAGCCAAGTCTTCGGTTTCTTTTTTGTTTGTGATAGTACGAGGAGCATCTATATCGTAGGAACTTATATCATTCACTTGAATCGAGTAACTTATTGGTTGCGATCCTAAATAAGTTAATCCACATGTTATAAGAAAGACTATTAGAACAGCTATTAAATAAACACCTCTGTTTCTTGATTCTATATTTGAATTTTCAAAAGCATTTTGTGAACGGTTTGTGTTTTTTTGTGAAACTCTGTCATTAAATTTTCTTTTCATACCGATTTCCTTTTGTTTTCCTTTTTTTCTCAACTTTTTCATAAGCTAAAATGATTCGTTGAACTAAATCATTACGCACCACATCTTTTGCATGTAAATGAACAAATTGGATACCCTTAACATTTTTTAAAATATTTTGTATGCCAACTAGACCACTACTGTAATTGTTTGGTAAATCTACCTGAGTAATGTCACCAGTAACTATCGCTTTTGAGTGGAAACCAATACGAGTTAAAAACATTTTCATTTGTTCAGGAGTTGTGTTTTGTGCTTCATCCAAAATAATAAAAGCATCATCAAGTGTTCGACCACGCATGTAAGCTAACGGAGAAACTTCAATCGCACCCTTTTCTAGATTTTTTTGATATGTTTCAAAACCCATCAAATCATATAAAGCATCATATAAAGGTCTCATATAAGGATCAACTTTCGTTTGTAAATCACCAGGCAAAAAACCTAGTTTTTCGCCTGCTTCGACAGCAGGTCTAGTTAAAATAATGCGACTGACCTCATTTGCTCTAAATGCTTTAACTGCCATCGCTACTGCTAAATATGTTTTTCCTGTTCCTGCAGGTCCAATGGCAAAGGTTAATTCATTATCTTTAATAGCTTCCACATACCGTTTTTGTCCTGCTGTTTTGCAATGTACGGGTCTGCCCTTCGAATTAATACAAATCAAATCAGGACTAAAAGTAACTTCATCAACATCATTATCTAATGTTAAGTTTGTTAAATATTTAACCAATTGGGAATCAGCATCTGCTCCATGTTTGATACTTTCTAATAATTTTAAATAGACTTGTTCTGCTGATTTTATATTTTCTTCTTTCCCGCTGATAATTAGGCCATTGGCACCTAATTCAGATTCTACATTAAATGCTTTATCTATCTGATTAGCATTATTATTTAATTGTCCTAACAATTTTATCCCTTCTTCTGAAGTCACAGGAATGGTTATCATGGCTATCTAAAATATAAAATCCTTTCTTAGTATTTATCTTTTAAAAATTAATATTAAACAATAGTTCACACTAGGTGTTTATCTAATCTTTCTTTTAATTCTTGATAAAAATCTGGTGCATCTACCTGAAAATGCATTTTTACACCGTTTATTGGATGATGAAATGATAATTCAGACGAATACAAAGCTTGGGCAGGTATATCTAAATTATCTCTGCCCTTATGATATAACGGATCACCAATGATCGGCAAATTAATGTGAGCAAGATGAACCCTGATTTGATGTGTTCGCCCAGTATGTAATTTAATTTTTAGTTCTGAGGCAATTGGCTGATTATTAGTATTTGTAAATTTATTGAGAAGCTGAAAAAATGTTAAAGCTTCTTTCCCCTGAGGCTCAACACTCATCATTGTTCTTTTAGTGGGATGACGATCAATTGGTGCATTGATCTTACCTTTCTCAGTGTCAGGTAAACCCCAAACTAAAGCGTGATAAATTCTTTTTACCTGATGAGTTTTGAATAACTGTGCCATCTCACGATGAATTGTATTGTGTTTACAAATCAGGATTAATCCACTTGTATCTTTATCTAATCTATGTACGATACCTGGTCGTTCTTTACTATTAATAGTTGATAATTCTTTCGTATAATGTAATAAACCATTGACCAAGGTGTTTTGCTCATTCCCTGCTCCAGGATGAACCACTAAGTTGATCGGTTTATTGATAACAATAAAGTCATCATCCTCAAAAATAATGTCGAGTTCGATTTTTTGGGCTTGTGGTACTTTATTTTCGGAATTATGTTCATAACGAACAGTAATCTTACTATTTTCTGCTAGAACATCCTTGCCTTGAGGATAAAATTGATCATCAATTATTACTTGTTTGGCATCTATTAATTTAACTATTTGGCTTCTAGATAATTTAGGCATTCTTTGACTCAACCATTTATCAAGTCTAGTTTTAGAATTATCCATAAAATATATCTTTTCAATCATTGTGATTTAATTAGCCTCTTTATCTTTTTTGTCATTTCTACTAAAAGCAATATTATCAAGTTTATCTTGATTAAAAATAAAGTAGATCAATAGTAGAACACCACCAATTACGATTGACATATCAGCAATATTGAATACTGGAAAATGATAATTACCAAACTTGAAACTTAAAAAATCTACTACATTGCCAAAACGGACACGATCTATCAGATTACCAATGCTACCACCTAAAATTAAAGACAAAAAGACCCGAAAAAAGATAAAGTTATTGAGAAAAATTAAATAAATTAAGTATAGTGAAACTATTATTGAAAGTAAGGTCAAGATATTAATTCCCCAAGTCTTATCAGCTAAAAAACCCCAAGCAGCTCCACTATTTCGAATATGAGTTATATAGAAAAAATTGTTAATAATTTTAATACTCTCACCTATCGCTAATTTTTGTAAAATAATGTTCTTACTTATTTGATCAAGCAAAATAATTACTAATGTAATGCCTAATGATGCACCCATATATCCTCCAAACGATTATACGGATTACTAATATTTGAGTTTGGAACATTTTCTATTTGATTACTCATTAGTATTCCTACTTCCAAAAATCCAATTCCTAAAATTTCCAACTCATCAAAATTATCTAAAATTAAACTTTGAATATTGTTAAAATTATCCTCATAAACTTTTGGATCTAGTTGTCTATCTATCGTATTAAAATATTGCAGAAGTAAATTATGAAGTTGCTGTTCATCATCAGTCAAATTTTGTTTGTAATCAGGGCTAATTTTCTGAAAAGTATCAAATAAAAACATGGGATAATTTAAATTTATAGAGTTAATAGCCAGATCATAATTTTTCCCATCTAAAGCTGCTTGATATAATTCTTCATCTATCAATTCAATTTCTACATCAATGTTATATCTTAACAATTCTTCTCTTATCTCTAAAGCAAATTCTTGCTCTGTCACAAGATTTGGTGCGATTAGTTTAACGATAATAGGATTTGTTTCTTGGCTTTTAAAATAAGAATCAAAATTGTTTTGCTCAACAACATTTTTTAGTAAATTAAATTTTGATATAGCAGCATCATTATATTGTAAGGGCAATTCAGATAAAGTTTGATAACCTACTAAGTTTTTTACCAAATCATCTCTAATGATCCAGATTTGTTCAAGTGCACTCCTAAATTCAGGATCATTGATTGTATCATTTTCACCAAATTTCAAATAGTAATATTTTTGTCCAGGAAATGAAATAATTTTTCGGCTGTTTTGTTTTCCAAACAAATTAAAATTTTCTTCATCTACATATACCATGTCAATTTGTTTGTTTTCCAAAGCTAATATCGCTTCTTTGCAATTATCAAATTCCATTAATAAAATCTTCTGCAAGGATATTTCAGGCTTGTTAGCTTCTAATAAAATTCCTGCCTCATTTTTTTCTGCGAAATTGTAATTGCCAGAAGTAATAGATAAAAAATCAGTTTTACCAACATCTTCATGTTTGATAATTGGCATGGTTAATGAGAATAATAATCCTGGATCAATATTTTCAACAGTCCCTGTTCCATTGATATTTTCTTCTTGCCCTGTGTTTAAATATGTCTGGGTTGTAGTAGTTTCATTTAAAACAATTTCAAACTTTTTTTCATCGCTGATATTAATTTCGGAAATTTGATTTAAGTGCAACAATTCATTTTCTAATAAATCTATTTCTACAGTTTCATCAGAATCTTCAGCAATCAGATAAGTAGAGGTATTTGTATCTTCTGCATCCGCTTCCTCACCTGATGAATCACTAATTTCTGCAGTGTATATTGATGGATCAGAAGATGATCTTCGCTCTTCTAAAAATATTTCTAAATAATCACGATAAGCTAAAATCGAAGCTTTACAATCATTAGAGTCAATTATTTCTTGATTAGAAAAAGTGTTTTCAGAGTTTAATTCAATTTCATATGAGTTTTTTGAACTATTATAATTTGCATTTTCAACTAAATCCTTACGTAAAATATTTTCTGAATCGAGTGTGAACAAACTGCGATATAAAAGGCTATAAATAGCTCTGCCAGAATAATCAAATCGATCTAGTGGATTATAAGTGTCTCTAGTTTGTAAATATAGGTTCAATATATCTGATTCATTGGAATCAGATTGAGAAATTTTATTAATATCTAGATCTTCAGAATCATTTGTTTTTGAAGCATTCTGATGGTCAAAGTCTGTTTCATCAACATTAGTCTGACAAGCAGTTAGAAAAATAGTTACACATAGAATTATAGTAAGAAGCTTTCTTGAAATTTTTTCTCGTCTTATTATCATAGTTTTTCTTCTAAAAATATTCTTTCAATTTTTATACATTGACCCGCTCTGGCGTCGAGAGTTAGCAAAACTGCGTTTAACATTACCTGATCACTTTTTTCTAAGCGATAGGTTGACGGAAGCTGATCCAAAACGCGACGCAATGCAATCTTCTTATCCATTCCAATTACGCCATTACTAGGTCCTGTCATACCTACATCAGAAATATAACCGGTTCCATTGCCAAGGATTTTTTCATCTGCAGTCTGAACATGCGTGTGGGTACCAAGAATTGCACTAACTTTATCTTGCAAAAAATATCCCATCATCATCTTTTCGGCTGTTGATTCTGCATGAAAGTCAATAATAATATTTTTTGTTTGATATTTTTCCTTTAAGTAAGTTATTTTATTTTCGATCATTTGAAATGGATTAAGTAAGACAGGTTGCATAAATGCTTGTCCTAGCAGATTGATAACAATTATTTTGAATTGATCTTTTTCGATAAATAAATGATCATAACCTGGCCATTCTTCAGGTGAATTAATAGGACGACAAATTTGCTCATAGTGAAAAGCCTGACTTAGCCATTCACGTTGTCCCCAGGTATGATTTCCGAGTGTAATACCATCGACACCTAATTCAAGCAATTCTTCTGCTGTTTTTGCATTAATTCCTAAACCACCAGCAGAATTTTCGCCATTACAGATTACAATATCAAAATTAAATTTATTTTTTAATAAATCCCATTTTTTTGCTAAAATTTTGCGTCCAGATCGGCCAACTATATCGCCAATAAATAACACTTTCATTGTATTTTTCATTCTTTAATTTTACCATCAATCAAGGTTTTGAAAAAGCAAAAAGCCAAGTTTCAGTTTACTGAAACTTAGCTTTTATATCACTTTGCATAGTCCGTAACACGACTTTCACGAATCATCTGGACTTTAATCATACCTGGATAGGTCAATTCACTCTCAATTTGTTTGCTTATTTCATGAGCACAAAGAACCATATCTTCATCGGCAATTTCATCTGGTTTTACCATTACACGAATTTCACGGCCAGCTTGAACAGCATACGTTTTTTCGACGCCCTTATAAGAATTTGCAATTTCCTCTAATTTTTCAATTCGTTTTATATACGTCTCAACATTCTCTCTTCTGGCTCCAGGTCTAGAAGCTGAAATAGCATCAGCTGCAGCAACTAGGTAAGAAATTAGATCATTAGCTTCTTTATCACCATGATGAGCTTCAATTGAATTAATAACAACGGGATTTTCCTTGTATTTTTTAGCAATCTCTGCGCCAATTTCTACATGAGAACCCTCTAGTTCAAAATCAGTTGCTTTACCAATATCATGTAATAATCCAGCTCTTTTTGCTAAAGAAACATCTAAATCTAACTCTGCTGCCATTGCACCGGTAAGCCAGCAAACTTCAATTGAATGACGTAAAACATTTTGACCATAACTAGTTCTATATTTCATTCTACCGAGTAAACGTATTATTTCAGGATGTAAGCCCACGACACCTGTTTCAAAAACAGCTTCTTCACCAGCTTCTTTGATCGATTGATCGATATCCTTTTTTGCTTTTTCAACAGACTCTTCGATTCTTGATGGATGAATTCTCCCGTCAAAAACGAGTCTTTCTAAAGCTAATCTGGCAATTTCTCTACGTATGGGATTAAAACTCGAAATGATGACTGCTTCAGGCGTATCATCTATTATCAGGTCAACACCTGTTAAACTTTCTAAAGTTCTAATGTTTCTTCCTTCGCGACCGATTATTCTGCCTTTCATTTCTTCATTTGGTAGATCTACTACAGAAACTGTCGTCTCAGATACATAATCAGAAGCATAACGTTGGATAGAATTAACAATTATTTCTTTTGCCTCTCTATCTGCTTGTTCATGCATTTGATCCTGCATTTGACGAAGCATGATTGCTAAATCATGACGGTATTCGTCTTTTGCCTCAGTCAGAACTTGGTTTCTTGCTTCACTAACACTTAATCCGGAAATTCTTTCCATTTCCTTAACAATTTGATTTTCTTTCTCACTTAATTCGATTTCTTTGTGATCGATTTCTTTAATACGCGTTTCAAGAATTTTCTCTTTTTCTTCAAATGCTTCAACCTTTTTATCAAAATTTTCTTCTTTTTGATTTAAGCGATTGCGATCACGTTGTAATTCAGTTCTTTTTTCACGAGCTGACTTCTCTAATTCTTTTTTAGTGAGATGAACTTCTTCTTTAGTTTGCAGCAATAAACTTCTTTTCCGATTTTCGCCTTCGAGTTCTGCTGTAGCTATAATTTCTTCAGCATCTTCACTTAGCTTTTCGCGTTCTTCTGCAAGCTCTTGACTTTGCCTACTTAAACCTTTTTTATAATAAACGGCAACTATGACTGAACCAATCAATATGCCGAATAATACACCAAAAATAAAGTATAAAATGGCGATCACCTCCTATATTTAAATTTCAAGTTGCAAAATATTTATGCATGATTAATATTGTAAGAAACCATACAAAAATGTCAAATAATGTCAAATAATGATGAACTAAGATTTGAATAGCAAATATATTCAATTGGGTATATCTGTCATGTTTTGTCATGTTATGTTAAAAGAATAATTGAATTAAGTCATGGAATTTAAATATATAGTAGAAGAAAAATATAACAATTTGAAGATTAATGAGATTCTAAAATCTCGTTTTGATTTTTCAAAGTTAATGTTAAAAAGAATAAGACTCTATGGTGAATTACTCTTAAATTCTAAATCAGCTCGAATGATTGATACAGCAAAAACCCATGATAAAATCATTGTTCGCACACCAAATTATGATCCAGAAACTAGTTTTTTTAGAGTGAATCGGTTAAAAGATGTTCCTATTATTTTTGAAGATGATCATATTGTTGTTTTGAATAAACCTGCAAATTTAGTAGTTCATCCTACATACACTCATCCAGATGGAACTTTGCTAGATTTATTATCATCTAACAAACTACACGCAGCAACTAGACTGGATAGAGAAACATCTGGGATAATGGTGCTTGCAAAACATAGTCATGCCCACTATCGACTTATGAAATTCCCAATGGAAAGAATTTATATTGCGATTAACCATGGTATTTGGCAACAAAAATCTGGTGAGATATCTGCCCCGATCAAAAGAGCTGAAAACAGTATTATGATCAGAGTAGTAGATAATGGTGGAAAAACAGCTGTTACTAACTACCGTGTTTTATTTGAAAATTTTAAAGAAAATTTTTCTTTAACTGAATTCAAGTTAATCACTGGCAGGACCCATCAGATACGAGTTCATTCTTTGTTTATGGGTAAGCCAATATTAGCAGATGGTTTATATGGAATAGCAGATTATTTTCCTAATTTATCTTCAGGTAAAAATGTACCTTGTATTCAAAAAGATATTTGCCGTGTTAGTTTAAAAGTTCGTCTTCAATTCCTAGAACTTCTAAATGATTTACAGTTAGAGCTTGATACAAAGCTTGATCGACAAGCTTTACACTCAAAAAAATTAGGATTTATTCATCCAATCACTGAACAACACATGGAGTTTGAAACACCCATACCAGAAGACTTTAAGAAAATTTTAGGGTAATCCTCAATTTGAGTCAAAACTTTGCAATAATTGTTTTGCTAGTATTAAAGAATTTTCATCTTGTTCTTTTCCGGAAAGCAACCTAGCAATTTCCGTAGTCCTATCAGCTTTGTTCAGTAGTTTTAATGATGTCTTAGTTCTTTCTTTCTCTACATATTTTTCAATAAGATAATGATTGTCTGCTGCAGCAGTTACTTGAGGCATATGAGAAACACAAA
The DNA here is from genome assembly GCA_012518845.1 of Clostridiaceae bacterium. GTDB lineage: Bacteria > Bacillota > Clostridia > Saccharofermentanales > DTU023 > UBA5436. Next base: position 7,746 of record JAAYRJ010000175.1, on the reverse strand, counting down.
GAACTTGTTTGTTTGAAGCTAAATTTCTTAGCATTTTTGCTACTTGATTTGCTGTTTTGCCACTGATGCCAGCATCTATTTCATCAAAAATCAATACTGATAATTTATCGTTTTCACCAAAAATGGACTTAATTGCTAGAAGAATGCGAGAAACTTCACCGCCTGAAGCAATTTTTCTGAGTGGCATTAATGGCTCACCGGGATTAGGCTGAATTAGAAAATCAATTTTATCACGACCATATTTGCCATAGAAACCTTTATTGTTTTTTTCTATAGGAGTTACAGAAACAGAAAAGCGAACATCTGGCATCGCAAGTTGATGAAGAGCTTGTGTTATTTCCTTAGCAAGTTTTTTCCCAGACTTCTTGCGTAAGCTATGTATATTGTTTGAAACTTTATTTAGCTCTTGCTCATTTTCAAGCAATTTTTCTTGATGTTTTTCAAACGAATTTTCGCTATCTATAAGCTCTTGTAATTCTATAGTTGCTTGTTTATGGTAATCAATTACATCTTCTATCGTGTCACCATATTTTAATTTAAGCCTACTAAACAAGTCTAGTCTTGCATTAATTTGTTCTATCTCACTTGGTGAGTCATCCAAATGTTGGAAGATATCTTGCAGTTCCTGACTAACATCATACAGTTCATAGGAAAAACTACGCAACTTAGCTTGAAGATCAGCAATATTTTTACTATGTGTTGAACTAAAATCTAATGTCTGGGTTGCTTGATTAAGATTATCTAAAACATTATATTTTTCGTTTTGAGATAAGATCTGCAAACACTCAAACAAGTCTTTCTTAATCCGTGAAACAGCAGAAAGAAGTTTATTCCTTTCCAAAAGGTCCTGTTCTTCACCAATGGTGAGCTCAGCTTCTTCTATTTCATTAATTTGATATTTTAATAGTTCAAGCCGATATTCTCGTTCTTCTGGACTAACTCCGTAAGATCTAATTTTTTCTAGTACTCTTTTTCTTTCTCTCAATAAATCTTGCCAATCATCTAATAAATTTTCAATTTCTGACCCAGAATATTTGTCTAACAATACTCTTTGTTCTTCTTGTTCAAAAAGATTTAGTTGTTCATTTTGGGCATGTAAGCCTATTAACTCTTGACTAATTTCACGTAAAAGTGAAACACTTGACAAGCGCCCATTGATTCTAACCTGACTACCACCTTCAGAATATATATCACGACTTAATATCAATCTGTTTTCTTCTACATAAGAATTAATAAGAGGAGAAAGTGATGATTGATTTTCAAATTCAAAGAGAGCTTCAACTCTTGCAAAAGTAGCTCCTTCTCTTACATATTCTTTATTTGCCCTTTTCCCTATTAAAATACCTAATGCATCAATTAACAAAGATTTCCCAGCACCAGTCTCACCAGAGATAACTGTAAAATGTTCTCCTGGTTCAAAGACTGCAGATTCAATTATGGCAAAATTTTGAATTTCTACTTTTTTGAGCATTTTCTTTTAGTCGTTAGAGTGTATATTGGAAATAGAGTGTAAAATAGATTTTAGTTGATTGGCCAATTTTTCTGACTTACAAGCAACAAAAATAGTATCGTCTCCAGCGATACAGCCTAAAACTTGTTCTAAATGCATAGAATCTAATGCAGCTGCAGCAGCTTGAGCTAGACCAGGTAAAGTTTTAATGATTACAAAAGAATTAGCTGATTCGATTGAAACAATTGCTTCAACAAAAATAGTCATTAAACGTCCAGAGGCCCCTTCACCACTTTGCGACATAGGAACATATTTTTGACCACCATGACCAGTTGCAACCTTAAGAATACCTAGTTCTTTAATATCTCTTGAAACAGTTGCTTGAGTTACTTCCATGTTGTAATCTTTCAAAGCTTCAACCAACTCTTCTTGAGTCTCAATGTTTTTGTTTTGAATAATTTGCAGTATTCTACTTTGACGCAAACTCTTAGTTGGATTCATTAGCTAATCCCCCTTAAACGTATTTTACTAGGTAAAGTTTGATAGAACCTATCCCCAAACAAATTAATTTTCTTAAACTTTCGATCAGATCCACTAATAATTACATAATACTCAGATTCTATGCTTAAAGTCTGTCTACCATCAAGTGAAATTAAAGCAGCTCCAGACTCTGGTTTTAATTGTAATTTTACATCTGAATTTCGATCTGTTATATAAGTTCTATTATGTAAGGTATGTGGTGCAACTGGTGTAATTAAAGTAACATCTACCAGTGGATGGACTATCGGACCTCCAGCAGCTAAATTATACGCTGTTGACCCTGTCGAAGTTGATACAATAATACCATCACCTGGTATTTGTTCAACAAAATTTTCATCTACAGTTAAATCTACTGTTACAATTCCTGTATTTCCCCAGCCTCTAGATAAAACAATATCATTTAAAGCATGTCCTTGTTCATATTCTTCGCCTTTAGAATTGAAGCAATGTAAGCGTAGCATCATTCTTTCTTCTATAGTAAACTCATCCTTCATCAATTTAGGTATAATTTTCGAAATCTCATTTGGTTCAATTTCTGTTAAAAAACCGACTGAACCTAGATTAATGCCAATTTGTGGCAATCCTATTGAGGTTGGATGATGTGCTGCTGAAAGAAATGTACCATCTCCACCTAAGCAAATAAGCAAATCACAATCTGTGTATGAATCAAAAAGAATATTTTCCGATCTAAATCCTTCGACCAAATCTGGTTCCATCACAGGTATGCCACCAGATTTAACAATTTCCGAGACCACCTGATTTGTTATCGTAAAGTTTGGATCTCTAGATTTGTTTGGATAAATAGCAATTTTTTTCATTCGATTAGCTTTCTATTAGATTTACTAATTTATTATATCATTATACCTGAAATTGAATAATTATTAAATTAGTATGCACGGTTAGTTAAATATTCTGTTAAGTTTTTTAAAAATTTTATGTTTAAATTATATTTTTTGAGTTCAAGGAAAATTTCTTCTATTTCTTGATATAATTTCTTTTCAAAATCCTTAGCTTCATCAATACCTAAGAGACTAACAAAAGTCAGTTTATTGTCTCTACTATCTTTACCGATACTTTTTCCTAAAGTATCTTCATTGGATAAAACATCTAATAAATCATCACGTATCTGAAATGCAAGGCCTAGCTTGTTTGCATAGTCCTCGAATAAATATTCTAGCTTTGAATTAAAATCAATATTTTGGTTATTGATTTCTGAATAATGGTAACCAGTTAGGACAGCAGCACGTATCAAACCACCTGTTTTTAATTCTTGTAATTTTTTGAGATAAGCAAGCTTATCTTCTATGGATGAATTATTTGTTAGAATAAATTCGCTCCCTTCAAGATCCATACTCTGTCCTCCTATCATACCGTTGATGCCAGCTTCATAGGAGATTCTTTTTGCAATTTTTAATGTTTTTGGATTATTAATTGCTATTTCAAAAAGATTCTCATATGCAAGATTTAGTAGTGCATCACCACCTAAAATAGCCATACCCTCACCATAAACCATATGATTGGTAGGTTTACCCCTTCTTAAGGAATCATCATCCATCGCGGGCAAGTCATCATGGATTAGTGAATAATTATGAATCATTTCGATACAAACAGCTAGATGAATCAATTCATCAGTAATTTTTAAGTTAAAACAGTTAACTACAGCAAATACTAGAACAGGTCTGATTCGTTTTCCACCGGATAAGAGGCTATATTTGAGGCTCTTTGCTGCACTAAATGGTTGAATGAAATTTTCTTCAGAAGTTATCTCCAGCAACTTATTTTCGATTAATTCTAAATGTTCTTGATAAGTAGTTTTGAAATTTTGCATAATCTTGTTCCTTAAACTTCGCTGTCAGTGATTTTTTTTATTTCTTCTTCCATTTCATTTAGATAAGCTTCAGCCCATTTGTTGAGAAAACTACCTCGTTTAAACAATTTAACTGATCGCTCCAGATCATTTTGAGTACTTTCGAGTTCATCAACAATTTTAGCTATTTCATCTAAAGCTTTTTGAAATGATTCTGGCTCTTTATCTATAATAAGTTCTTCAAGCTTGCTTTTTTCTTTTTTCATGTTTCTCCCCTAGTTTCTTTTTCTGCGTTTAGGATACGAGCTTTTGTCTTACCATCATGCCAATGGATATGGACTAAGTCATTATTGGCTAAATTTTTTATTGAAGAAATAATCTTTTTGTTTTCATCTTCTATATATGTGTACCCACGCTTTAATACAGCATATGGATCCAATGCTGTAAGCTGTTTTTTCTGATTTTCTAATTCACGACTTTTTAATCTAAGCATGTTATTCATAAAATAATTTAACTTGTGACGTAAATTATTATTTTCCTGGATTTGTGAATTTAATTGATGTTTTGTTTCGCGAACAATACGAGTAAAGTAATCATCAAGTGTTTGATGGTAGCCAACAAGCAAATTTTGGGATTGTTTTAAAATTGGTCTCTCACTATAAAATTTCCAATTGCTTTTTGCTCTTGTAATTTTATTATTTAAAATTTGCGATAATTTTGTTTGATTGTCCTTAAGCTTATCAATTAAAATTTGTTTTTCAGGCAATACTAGCTCTGCTGCTGCTGAAGGAGTTGGGGCCCTTAAATCTGCAACAAAATCCGAAATAGAAAAATCAGTTTCATGACCTACAGCAGATATTATGGGAATTTCTGAAGCAAAAATTGCATCAGCAACAATTTTTTCGTTAAAAGCCCAAAGATCCTCGATTGAGCCACCACCACGGGCTAAAATAATAACATCTACCTGATCTAGTAAATTAAATTTATTTATAGCAGCTGAAATTTCCGAAGGAGCTTTTTCACCTTGAACTGAAACAGAGATTAAATGAATTTTGAATCCGGGAAAACGTCTTCGTAAGATTTGCAACATATCTTGCAGTACGGAGCCAGATTCAGATGTTGCAATCCCAATAATTTTTGGTAATTTTGGAATTGGTTTTTTATTTTCTTTAGAGAAATAACCTTTAGCCTCTAATTCTTTTTTATACTTTTCAAAACGGATATGTAAATTTCCTACACCTTGGATTTCCATTGCATTTGCAATAAATTGAAATTTTCCTGTTTGTTCATAGATATTTACATTACCTTTTAATATTACAGCGTCACCATCTTTTGCTCGAAAATTCAAGTGATTTACCGCGCTTCTAAACATCACACAATTAAGAGATGCCTTTTGATCTTTAATCGTAAAATAATAATGACCAGATGGGTAAAGTTTACCGCCAGAAATTTCCCCGCTTACCTGAATATTGTTAAACAAAGGATTTTGTAGAAAAACTTGAGCAGCTAAAGAATTAACTTCCGAAACTGAATAAATCATTTTTGAACCTTAAACAGTTGACGATCAATGTTTCCAAGAACTGCATTTATATATGAACGTGATTCTTCACCACTATATTTTTTTGCTAAACGAACCGCTTCTGAGATTGCAACATTATTAGGAATATCCTCTTCCTTTTCCATTTCATATAAAGCTAGTCGTAATATTGTCAAATCTATTCTGGGTAATCTTTCAATACGCCATTTAACTAGGAAGGGTTCTAAGGTTTTGTCAAGGCTTTCTCTGATTTGATATACCCCGTCAACTCTTGTTAAAAAAAAGTCTAATTGATGTCTAGGAATCTCAAATTCAGCTAAAAAGAATTCCTTTTGTTGATCAATATTTTCAGCATGAATCTCTAACTGATAAAGAAACATAAATGCATATTCTCTGACTAGACTTCTTTTCACGCATGACTCCTTTATTCGTAAGAAATTGTAAGTGGTTCCAATTATAAAAAAAGCAAATTAAATAAAACTGCTAACGAAATCTTCCTGGTGGGAAAATTTTATTTAATAATTTTTCAATAGATTTTTCATCCGAAAAATAACGAACACCTATGTAATATCCAACAAGTGTTAATATGATGATGAATAAAGTTTTCCAAAAACCAAATATCACCAATAATAATGCGAAGACAAAAGCAACCAAGGCACCAGTTCTGCCGGCACCTCCCTTTTTAAAATCATCAAATAGATTAGAAAAAAAAGTTTTTTTATCTTGCATAGTTTAACCTAATCTACCCTTGCAGCAATTGTATCAACCCGGCTAACCTTGATAATAACTTCTGCAACTTGAACACCTGCATACCTCTCGATGTCCTTTTTAACTCGTTCCTGAACTTTCGCCATCATGGCAGGTAGTTCAATATTTGAAAATGCCATCACACTCAGGTGAACTGAGATTTTATCATTTTTAAATGGTGCAATATGAGCTTTTGCAGCTTTAACGCCAGCCTGAGCTGTTTGAGCTGCATTTAGGGCGATACTTTCGATAGCATCGACACCAATGTCGATGACACCAATTTGTCCTTCTGTAATTCTAGCTTTCCTTAGTCTAGCAGACAGAATATATCGCACAAGTAAGCTTAACGCCAAAATAAAGATGATAACAAATGTAACAATAAATATAATTCGACTACGTGTATTATTTGAAACTCTCACAAATAAAGTAATTACTCCATTCATTAAAGTTTCGCTTAAAAAAACAGAGACAATTGATAGTGATAGGAACGCCAAAATAAAAGATAAGATCATTTGTATAGTTCTGTAAAAACGATTCATATATTACTCCCGTTTGGTTTTCTTAGTAACTCCCATTACATGCACATGAACAAAGTTAACAATTAAACCTGTATATAATTCTACATCCTCTTTTACTTTTTCTTGAATATTCCAAGCTACCTCCGGCAATACATAGCCAAATTCACAAATAGGATAAATAGCAATTGTTACAAATTCTGCATTATCGGCACTAAACTCAACTTTTACACCTCTACCCTCATGTGAAACGCCAAGTGCTTTCTTTAAGCTTACTAGTACACCTGAATCAAGACTAACAATCCCCTCAACTTGTAAAGCAGCTTCGGCAGCATATTGGGCAACAAAGCCCTGAGACATGCTACGTTCGCCTTTGATTGAATAATCATCTTGATAATTCATAATTTCCTCAAACTAAAATAAAATAGGAATAAAATTAGCTACGCACTCTTTCTTCGTATTGGCCGTCACGTGTATCTATACGAATGACATCATTTCGATTAATAAAAAGAGGAACTCTGACTTCTGCCCCTGTTTCAACAATTGCTGATTTTGTAGCATTTGTTGCAGTGTCACCCTTTACAGCAGGTTCACATTCTGTAACTAAGAGATCAACTTTTATTGGTAGTTCAACCATTAAGATTTCACCATTGTGTGAAACTACTTGACATACCGTGCCTTCCTTTAAAAACTGAACACTATCGCCAATTATTTCAGCACGAATTGGTAACTGTTCGTAAGTATCATTATCCATAAAATAGTAAAGATCGTCATCAGAGTAGAGATACTGCATATCTCTTCTTTCTAAAATAGCCTGTTTGAGTTTTACTGATGGATTAAAACTTTCTTCCCGGATCGTACCAGTTTTTAAATTGCGATATTTTGTTCTCACAAAAGCAGCACCTTTGCCTGGTTTTACATGTTGAAATTCAATTACTTGAAATAACTCACCATCTTTTTCAAAACTCATACCATTACGAAAATCACCTGCAGTAATCATATTTCCCCTCCCATACTCGTAGAGGCTTCTGTTAACTTAATAAATAAAAAGAGATCTGAAATGCCTCTGGTACAATAGTTTCACTACAAACTGGGTACCACCCTAAGAAAGGAACAAATCAGATCTCATGAAAAGTATACCATTAAATCT
>JAAYRJ010000174.1 GCA_012518845.1 Clostridiaceae bacterium | reverse complement strand
GATTCTTGATAAATGAAACCTACAAGTACTGGTAAAAGCATTAACATGCTTTCTATTACTAAAAGACGACTTAAAAAATTACGTACTACCTTAATATTCATAATACACCTTGTATTAAGCTAAAATATCATCTACATCATCGAGTTGTTTTTCTTTTGAGACAACTATTATATGATCATCGCATAATATCGAATCATTACCAGTTGGAAAGATAACTTGATTGTTGCGTAATATAAATACAATCAAAATATCCTTTTTAAGCTCTAAATCTTTAATAGGTACACCAATAACATCACTATCTTTTTTGATGGTAAATTCTAATACTTCAATTTTATTATCAAAAAGTCGGTACAAAGCTTCAACCTTTGAACCTAAAGCATTTTCATAAGCTCTTGCTAAACGAATAAGATGATCTGCCACAATTTGCTTAGGTGTAATGATTGTTTGTAAACGGTTTTCTTTAATAATTGGCAAAATTTCAGTCCGATTTACTTTAGTAATTATCTTAGATATGCCAGATTGTGCCGCTAACAAGCCGATCATAATATTTCCTTCATCAATGCCAGTCAAAGCAATAATTGCATCATAGGAGCTGAAATTAATATCATTTAAAACAGCATGGCTAGTTCCGTCACCCTCTAGAACGGTTATTTCAGGAAACTTAGAAGCTAAATCCCAAGCTTGATTGGGGTCTTGCTCAATCACGGTAATATTATTTTTTTTATTTTGATTTTGGAGATTGTCACACAGATAGGCAGTAATCTCACCACCACCAATAATTAAGATATTTATTATTGGTCGCCTGATTTGACCTAGAGATGCATAAAAATTATCTAGATCTTTGATCAGACCAGTAATTTGTAAGATATCCTCTGCTTGCAAAATAAAAGATCCATCCGGAACATAAACTTGTTCATCTCTTAAAACAGCACAAACTATTAGAGATGGAAACTGTTGTCTAAAATCACTCAGACGCATATTTATCAGTTGATTGTCAGAATCAATAACAATTTCATGCATACTTACCCGGCCACCGGCAAAAGATTCAGATGAAACAGAAGTGGATGAATTAATATTTTCAGCTATTTCTTTAGCTGCTTCAAATTTTGGATTAATTAGTAAAGAAATGCCAAAGATACGGCGAAAAAAATTCATGTGAGAGCCATATTCTAGACCATTAACACGAGCAACAGTATTTTTTGCCCCAATTTTTTCTGCTATAATAGCCGCTAAAAGATTGATCTCATCACTATTAGTTACTGATATAAAAAGATCACTATTTGCGACATCCGCTTCTAGTTGGCACTCATAGTCAACACAATTGCCTACTAGTCCAGAAATATCACTACGTTCTATCAGACGCTCAATAATTTCTTCATTTTGTTCGATCAAAATAATATCATGACCTTCAGCAGCCAAATCAAGACAAAGTGTTGTACCTAATTTTCCTCCACCAGCAATTACTATTCGCATTTCACGCCTCATTATCTTTTTTTTGTAACCAATCAAATTAGTAACACGAGATATTATGAAATTAAACAGAGTGAAATTCAAGCCTTTCCTTATATTATTTTTTTCAAACCCAATAAATTATTCTTAGATTAGACAAAACTACTTATACAGCAGGCCCTTTGTCTAAATAGCCTTTACCAATAAATAAGCCAAAAACACCAAAAATCAAATTAAGAACAACAGTCGCTAACATGAGTACAAGCCAGACCACCACATTGCCAGAAGATAGATTAATATAGGAAAAAACAGTCAAAACTATAGTAGGAATTAATGATATAAGTGTGAACACAAACAGAAACATTGAACCAATAATAGATTTAACATCGCCAAAAATTCTAAAAGTTATAATTTGACCAGCATTAATTGCAAATAATAGACTCGCACTTATGACAAATCCAAGCAAAGGATAGATAGGATTGAGTTTGAACAGGAAAGTAACAAATAAATAAACTGGAATAATATCAACAAGATTAAGAATTACACTTAAGATAGTTGAGTAAAAGACTTTGAGCATCGACTTGCCTGGTAAAATAAAAAAGTGAGGATCGGAAAATGCAGATAGGGATTTGGAAGCAAAGGTTGAAAAATAAAGAAACAAGGTGCTAAAACCCCAAAGGATGTATATATAT
>JAAYRJ010000173.1 GCA_012518845.1 Clostridiaceae bacterium | reverse complement strand
GCATTATCAATAATTCTTTGTGCCTCGATCTTAGCTTGCTCAGTTATCTCATGTTCATCAATCATACGAGCCATTTTTATTTCAGCATCATTTAGAATAGATTCTGCTTCTTTGCGACTTTCTGCAATTAATTGTTTGTTATGCTGTAATAACCATTTGGCTTGTCTTAACTCTTCGGGAAGTTTTTCTCTCACCATTTCAATTAAAAACAAAAATTCTTCACGATCTACCATGCACTGATCAGAAAGTGGAACTTTTCTAGCCATATGAAGACTTTCTTCAATTTGAATTAAGATATCATCGATCTTATCATCGATTTCTTGTTTAGCTCCCAATGAAGCTTTTTTAGGTTTTTGCTGATCTTGATCATCGAGCAAATTGTACTCGTTATCCATTATTAGCCTCCAATTGCTTTTGTTTTGTGTTTTTATGATTAAAAATGATTAATCATTGTACTCTATAATTTATCCTGTCTCAACTTGACAAATTTTTTCTTAACTTGTGTCAGATTACATTCTGGTACCATGTCCAAGAAATTTTCTCCCAATCGTCCAAGTTCTCGCACATTGGAGCTACTAATATGAGACAACTCACTACGTGAGATTAAAAAAATCGTTTCAATATCCTGATTTAATTTTTGATTTATGGTAGCCATTGGAATTTCATAATCTAAGTCAATCCCATTTCTAAGACCACGTACAATTGCATCTGCCGAAACTTTATAATATGTATCAGCTAATAACCCATCAAATTTAATCACTTCGATATTATCATAGCTAGCGGTTGCAAGTAAAACCATTTCATATCTTTCTTCTGTCGAAAAAACTGTTTTGTAATCTGGTTTCTCGAGCACAGCTATAACAAGCTGATCACACTTTTTAGCTGCTCTTACAGCTATATCTAAATGTCCAGTCGTAAAAGGATCAAAAGTTCCACTATATAACCATTTTCTCTTTTTTTGCATACGCTCACCTACAGAATTTTAGTTTAATTTCTTCTCTATAACTACAAGCACACTTTGACCATATCTTTTTTCTTTAATAAGATTCCACTTATTTTGATCTAGCTCAAGTTTAATTGTTTTAGAATGTTCTATAAGGATTTTACCATTTTCACTTAAAAGTTTTCCTAAATTTTGTTCGATTTCTTGCCAAATCTCATTCAAAAGCATCCAAGGTGGATCAAAATAGATAATGTCGAAAATCTGACCCTGTTTAGCTAATTGCTCTACAGCTCTATTAGCGGAGATCGGTAGCAGTTTACCTCTTAATTTTGTTTTCTCAAAATTTTTATTAATTATTTGTTGTGCTCTTTTATTATTTTCAACAAAAATTACATTAGGTACGCCTCTACTAAGAGCTTCTATACCTATTTGGCCAGAACCAGCAAATAAATCTAAAAAGAATGAAATTTCTCCTTGATCAATTTCGGATTGGATACTAGAAAATATAGCTTCTTTCATCCGATCTGAAGTGGGTCTCATCAATTTATCATTATTTGTTTCTAACCTTATTCCTCCTGCTCTGCCAGCAACAACTCTTGGCATTTTAACCTCGCTTATAAAATCATTCCAGATAATAATTCTGGATATCTTTGTTTGATTGCTTTTACTATATTACGATTTTCTACCTTTCGTAAATTTGGATCGTCCCTAATAATCTCCTTGAAAAATTTGTCTACAGAATTCATTAGCTCCTGATCTTCATATAAATTTACTAATTTGAATTGAGGCAAACCATGTTGCTTAGTACCAAAAAAGTCGCCTGGCCCTCTTAAACGTAAATCCTCTTCTGCCAAAGCAAAGCCATCATCATTTTTGCATAAGGTTCTTAGCCTAGTTAAAGCTAGCTCATCTTTTGTATCACTTTGTAAGATACAAATTGAGTCCAAATCACTTCTACCAATTCTACCTCTTAGTTGATGTAACTGAGCAAGTCCAAAGCGTTCAGCATTTCGAATAAGCATAAATGTAGCTTGTGGATTATCGACTCCTACTTCTATAACAGTAGTGCTAACTATAATATTAATTTCATTATCAAGAAAGTCCTGCATTACTTTATGCTTTTGATCT
>JAAYRJ010000172.1 GCA_012518845.1 Clostridiaceae bacterium | reverse complement strand
CTCTTTCACTCGGAAAAGCATTTGGATAAAAGTCAGCATCTACTAAGTTATAGCCGGATCCTGCAGCGGACATAAGGCCATAAATCATTTTTAGGATACCTGATTCATCAATGAACAATTTGCTGGCTTGTGGATTTTTCTCAGCTATATCAAGAGAAACATAATTTTGTGTTCGGATATTTAATAACGTTCTGCCAACAAAATGATCCGATATGCCAGCATAGAATGGTTCTGAGTACTGTTCTTCAAGATAGTTGCTTTTCATTTCATGTTCAAATTGGTCATGTATTTTTTTGGCTTCCCTGGCTATGTTTTCTTCCCAGAGTAAATCCATATTTAATTTCTGGTCAGTGAGAAGTTCAATCAATTCTTGATCATTAAGCAGTGCACCATTAGCTAAACTAAAATTATAGATATAATGGCCACAAATTTCACTGAAAAGATTGTCAGTTACTTCAATACAAATACTGAGAACACCATTTCTAGCATAAGCTGAATAATCCACGTATTGGTAATAGTAAAATCCTTCCGACTCACCATATTCGTCCATTTCGCGTTCAAAAATCTCTACCATCGTATTTTCTAGGGCTGTAATTTCATCATTAACTTGCTTTGCATCAGGGGAATCTAGTAGTATTTCAGGCAAATCAATCATTATATCGATATTCTCATTAGCAGATGAAGGAGAATAATCCCTACTAGAAGCTAGATTGGCTAAATCCGAGGGCAAAGGGCGAGTTTTAACATAATTACCAAGATTAAGAAAATCCTCATCTTCGCTTTTAGGGTCGTCTGACTTGGTCATTTGCGAGCCAGTTTGCTCAACATCAATCTCTTCTTGAGTTTCTGAAGCTTTTGTCTGAACTGTTCGACTCTTGGAACTTTCCGTTTCAGTTAGGTTATTATCAGTTTTTGTAATTAACTGAGATATATCTTTTTCGATAAAAGAACAAGCACTCAAAGAAATAAGTATAGACAAAATCAACAAGCTAGAAAGCCATTTTTTCATGAATCACCTCTTTCTTGCCTCCATTTATCTACTAATTCAAAGCACCACCACAATATTCACAAGTGGATGATTCTGTTGGGTAGGTGGTTGCATGACAGTGTGGGCAGGTCACTGCTTGCTTAGGCTGACTAGCAACTATATACTCATCTCTCACTTCTTCTTGAATTTGACTTAGAGCAGTTTTTATTTCCATCCCCATCCTATAACATTCAGCATAGTCAGGTATTTGCATACGGGGATCACTGGATAATGCATGGTCGATTCTGCCTGAAGCTTCTGCCCCTCTACCCGAACTAGCTATACTTACAGCATCATGTAAACCTGTCAAAACGCTCCCGATAACTTGACCTGTATTCATTTGGAAAGAGGAGTCACGAGGTTCATACTCGATGCTACTACGATTTAATCGATATTTTATTTCGTTAAAGTAGGGGTGATTCACATAGATCCGCACATAAAAGTCGTAGCTATAAGTATAGCGTGGCGGTTGATAGGAAACCTTTTTAGTTTTTCCATCAGAGCTTTTGACTTCTCTGGTTTTTTCTTGCTTTCTTTCGTTGATATCTAAATCACATCCGTTAACTTGAGAATAGTCCAAAACATCAGGATTTTCCTCATGCAATTTGCCCGTCTTTGTGACCAAAAACTTCTTTGCCTTTTCATCAAGCAATAATTTAGTTCTTTGTTGGCCAAAAGACCTAGTTGCGGAGAAGGCCTGTAAGACTTCTTTATTTTTTTCACGATATGCTAATTGTTCTTTTATTTCTTCTACTCTTGAATCTCGGCGTTCATCAAACCAAGGAGAGAGTTGACTAGCACAATTTTTACACAAATTGCCGTCTTTTAATTTTTTATTTCCCAAGAGTCTGATTTTATCTCCACATACATCACAATATTTTCGATCGAATAAACCCATAAGTCACCCCCCAGAATTTACATATTTATGTCTAGCTATTCGAAATAATAAAGCATGCCGGTATCTAAAATAATGACACCATCTTCATATGTAGCGGTATTTTCAATTCCTGCATCTTGTTTAATCTGAATTTCATTGCCGGTCATGGTCCAAGAAAAAGGAAATTCTTGTGTAATAAAGAGAGTACCTCTACCGTCGTCGGTAAATTCAATCCATTCGTCCATTGGATCTAATTCTATCTCGCCCATAACAGATTTTACGCACTCAAAACGTCCAATGATCGGGGCATCTGACATGTCAACATCATCAGTATCAGCATCATCTACCTCCACATCGTCATCATATGCATCTTCGACCTCATCTACTTCCGCCTCATCATCTGTTTCCGCGTCATCTGCTTCTTCACTATCATCAGTAAGAGAAGCGTTTGCTGGTGGATAAGCCATTTCAGAAACGGTAACGATTTCTAGGCTAGCAACATCAATATCGATTTCATATTCCACTTCATCAAATAGGTCAGTCAATCTTACAAGGACAGGATCTTCAAGATTTTTTAATTTATAACAGAGATAAATTTTCCTGTTTCACCAGCCTCAACATTTTTAAACTCAAAGTCACCTAAGGTATCGTAGTCGTCGTTAATAAAAATGACAGCTGAGTCTTCTAATTTTTCATCAGCTTGGAATAGTTCGTAATACCATAGAAACAAACTAGAAGTAGCTTCCTCTTCATTGTTGGTAAAATTCCAGGTCGTTACAAGTACAAGTTCTTCGTCTGTGTCTTCCATTAAGGCAGCATCCAAATATTCAAAAACATTGGGTTCGAATTCAAATACATTGGTCGCTGTGTCATCTCCACCAGTTTTTTCCTCGCTTGATTCTCCACAAGCTGTAAAAAGAAGAACAAGAATTAAACTCAGGCTTAATAACATAGCTAAAGATTTCTTTTTCATACTTTCCTCCATAAAATATGTTTGCTTCTGTTAATTCTGAAATATTAAACTCATCGGTAAAGGTCTACCTTAATTATTGTAGAAGATATCAATAAGTTTCACCTCCTCCATTAGGAGGAGGTGATTAATAAACATTTCATAATTCTAATTGGTATTCTGTTTTCTTCGAGGATAAAATCGTATGCTGATTAAGCTAACTCCAGTCAAAATTCAGGCAAGATCAATCTTGACTTTACAGTGAGAATGGCTAGTTCTGTAAGTGACTTTGCTCCGGTTTTTTCTCTGAGGTTTTTGATGTGGGTTTTACTTGTAGAATATTCTACGTCCATTTTTTCTGCAATTTCGCCAATGGTTAAACCCTGAACAACATAATAGAGAACCTCTTTCTCCTTATTGGTTAGGTCGCTACTATTTATATTGCCTAGTCTTAATTCAGGAGTTTCATCAGGGTAAACACTTTCTCCCGCCATTGTTTTGTCCATGACCTCTAAGAGATTTTGGGTATGAACTTCTTTGTACCAAAAACTATCCACACCTGCTTCTTTGGATTTAGCTATAAATCGATAATCTGGTGCAGATGTAACGATTACAATCTTTATATGTGGGAATCTCTCTTTAATGATTTGGGCGCTGTCTATGCCGCTTTCATCATTTGCAGTGCAAATATCCATCAAAATCAAGTCTACTGGATTTTTTTCACAAAAAATCTCTGCATTGGCAGCATTTTGGATAATACCAACCATCTCATAGCGGTCAGCTGCCTGCTTTACATAAATAGCAAAGAGCTCTTGAATCATTTTTTCATCTTCCACAAGTAATACTTTATTCATTGTTGCCCCCCTTAAAAATTCTTACTGGTTGCAGCTAATTTCAAACGTAAGCAAAATTTGGGCTGATAATCAATTTCCATGATGCCCCCTGCCCTTTCCACTTTAGCCCGTAAAGAAGAAAGACCTGACCCTTCTTTAATAATCCCCTCAGGATCTTGGCCATTATTACTTAGTTCCACCACAAATTCATTTTTTCCACCAGCAACCATATTGATAAATAGTTTATCTCCTTTAGCATGCCTAAGCGTATTGCTAATAGACTCTCTAATGGCCGCAAAAACAAGGCGCTGATTGCCTTTATCGTGGGGAAAATCCCCGATTCTTTGAAGGTCAAGCCCCATGCTCTGGGCGATAAGCTGTAACTCCTCAAAAGTCTCCGCATCTTTATTACTAAAAGGCTCATCACCTCTTAACATATCCAAAAGTAATTCTAACTTACTTATACCAGTTTCTATCTTGTCTTCAGGACAAGCATGGGCATAGCAGTAGCGTAACTGCATGAGATTACTACCAAGCATATTATGAACTTTTGCTTTCAATGATAAGATTTCTTCTTCTTTTGCGATCAGCTTCACATTTTCTGTAATTTGCTTAAGATAATTTACCAGCTCTTTTTTGGTACTACGTCAATAAATCGGAGAAGTTAAACTCGTGGATTAACAAGCAATATTGTGATTAACTTGCTTAACTTCTGTTGATTTAATCTTATCCTCCAATTCTCTAAAATATTTATCTTCATAATCATTAGGTGACATATAATCGCAATGACTGTGAATTCTTGTGGTATTATAAAATGTATCAATGTACTGAAATACTAAACTTCTGGCATGAGCTAGATTTTTAATCTTATGACGGTTCAGACTTTCACGTTTAATTAAAGCATGGAAAGATTCAATACAGGCATTATCCCAAGGATTAGCCGGTCTAGAATAGCTAGTAGTTATTTCAGAACCAAGCTTTTTGTAATATAAATAACTAACAAATTGAACCCCTCTATCTGTATGGAATATTCTAGGTTTTATACCTTTTCTTCTTGTCATAGCTATATCTATGGAACGAAGTACACTCTCTGCATCTAAAGTTTTACTGATCTCCCAAGCTATGATTTTTCTAGAAAATAAATCCATTACACTTGTTAGATAAACAAAGCCATCTTCCTCTGTCCAGAT
>JAAYRJ010000171.1 GCA_012518845.1 Clostridiaceae bacterium | reverse complement strand
TATCTAATATTATTCAAATTTAGGCAGATTAGGCAGAGTCATCTTGATCTTTTTTATAACTTTCTATAACTTCATCAATAGAGCCTGCGTTCATAAAGTAACCCTCGGGAATATCGTCATGTTTACCTTCTAGAATTTCTCTAAATCCTTGTAAGGTTTCTCCTATGGAAACAAAACGACCAGGAGTCTGTGTGAATTTTTCTGCAACATAGAAAGGTTGTGACAAAAAGCGTTGTACTTTTCTTGCTCGATTTACAATTAATTTATCTTCATCAGCTAATTCATCCATACCTAAAATCGCAACAATATCTTGTAAATCTTGATATTGTTGTAGAATTTGTCTAACAGCTTGAGCTATCTTGTAATGCTCATTTCCTACCACATTTGGTTCAAGAATACGAGAAGATGAGGCGAGTGGATCTATTGCTGGATAAATTCCTTGTTCAACAATAGAACGAGACAATACAGAAACTGCATCTAAGTGAGCAAAGGTTGTTGCAGTGGCTGGATCTGTAAGGTCATCGGCTGGAACATAGATTGCTTGCACAGAAGTAATTGAACCCGACTTAGTAGAAGTAATTCTTTCTTGAAGTTCACCAATTTCGGTAGCAAGTGTAGGTTGGTAACCAACAGCACTAGGTGTACGGCCAAGTAATGCAGAAACTTCAGAACCTGCTTGAACAAAACGATAGATATTATCAATAAATAACAAAACGTCTTGTTGCTGAATATCGCGGAAATACTCTGCCATGGTTAAACCTGTTAAAGCAACTCGCATACGTACGCCTGGTGGCTCATTCATTTGACCAAACACTAAAGCAGTATTTTCAATAACACCTGAATCCATCATATCGTAGTAAAGATCGTTACCTTCTCTAGTTCTTTCACCAACTCCTACAAAAATAGAACGACCGCCATATTCAGATGAGATACTATTGATTAGTTCCATAATCAGGACAGTCTTGCCAACACCAGCACCACCGAATAACCCAATTTTTCCACCTTTAGAGAATGGGCACAGTAAATCAATTGCTTTAATACCAGTTTCTAATATTTCAGGCTGGGTCGCTTGATCAGTTAAAAGAGGTGGTTCACGATGAATACTCCAGACCTCTTCTGATTCTATTTCTGGTTTATTATCGATCGGTTTACCGAGTATATTGACCATACGTCCTAACACAGAGTTTCCAACAGGTACAGATATTGGTGCACCAGTATCTATTGCTTTCATACCACGCTTAAGGCCATCGGTTGAACCCATCGAGATGCAACGCACACTTTGTTCACCTAAGTGTTGCGTTACTTCTAAAACAATTACCTGATTGTTATGATGAATTTCAATAGCATTATACAAAGCTGGCAAGTTATCAGGGAAATATATGTCTATTACTGCCCCGATAATTTGCGTTATTCTTCCTATGTTTTCATTTGTCATTTTTAATATCCTTTAAATATGGCTTGTAATACCACTGCTTATTTCATTAAGTTCTTGAGTAATCTGAGCTTGACGCTCACGATTATATTGCTTACTTAGCTCCTCAATAAGTTCTTCTGCATTTTTTCCAGCTTCATCCATTGTAACCATCCTTGTTGCTTGTTCGCTTGTGTGCGAATCAGCAAAAGCTTCAAATAGGGACATGTGAAGAAATAGCGGAATTACATTGTCTAAAACTGTAGCTAAATTCGGCGAATATATTCGTTCTTGTTTGATATCAGGTTTGATGTACTGTAAAGGCAGAAGTTGAATAATTTTAGGTTTAGAGGATAAAATATTTTCAAATTCTGTTTTGGCAATAAAAACCTCTTTGTATTCTTCCTCTAAATAATATCTATTGACTGTAAGTGATATGTTTTCTGCGGCAAAATATACATTAGCGTCTGCAATATCATCTAAAATTCGTATAATGTTTTTATTATGGCGACTGAAAAAACTACCACCTTTTTTGCCGATCACAATAATTCTTTCATCTTTACCTTCCATATGGGCTAAAGCTTTTTTCAAAACCCCAATATTATAACCTCCAGCAAAACCCTGATTACTAGTAAGAACTATATATAATGAAGATCCATTTTCTTTATTTTTGTAATAGGGATGGGTTTCAACTTCTTGATGTGACGATATTTTTGCAATAGTTTTATTGAGCCCATTGTAAATTGGCTTTACATTGTCTAATTGAGCACGGGCACGTTGTAGCTTTGATGAGGCAATAGAGTCCATAGCTTTAATGATTTGTGTTGTTGATGTGACATTTTCTATTCGCTGCTTAATATCACGCATTGAAGCCATCTTTTACCTCCTATTTATAACTATATTCAGCCTTTACATCGACAATCAATTGATCAATTCGTGTTGCTAACTCTTCTGATAATTTACCTGTTTTGGCAATTTCTTCCAGTATCTCGCTAGCATGTATCTCTACGTAACGCAAAAATTCACGTTGAAAGCGTAAGACACGATTAGTTTCTATATCATCGAGATACCCATTATTTAAGGCATAAAGCATTAAAACTTGTTCTTCTATTGCTAAAGGTCGATGTTGAGGTTGCTTTAAAATTTCTTGAATTTTTTCCCCGTGATTTAGTCTATCTAATGTATTTTCATCTAGATCAGTACCAAATTGAGCGAACACAGAAAGCTCATTGTATTGGGCAAATTCGATTCTTAAAGGACCAGCTAAATTTTTCATAGCATCAATTTGAGCAGAACCACCAACTCTTGAAACCGATAAGCCAGGGTTAATAGCAGGTCTAATACCATGGTTAAACAATTCCGATTCAAGATAGATTTGTCCATCTGTTATTGAAATGATATTAGTTGGAACATAAGCAGAAATGTCTCCACCCTGGGTTTCTACGATGGGTAGGGCAGTGATGCTTCCACCACCTTGTTCATCACTCAATTGACCAGATCGTTCTAAAAGTCTTGAATGAAGATAGAAGATATCGCCAGGATAAGCTTCACGTCCTGGTGGACGACCTAACAATAAGCTAATAGCACGGTAAGCTACAGCATGTTTAGATAAATCATCATAAACTATTAATACATCTTTGCCTTGATGCATCCACTCTTCGGCCATAGCCGTACCTGAATAAGGTGTAAAATATTGCATAGCAGCAGATTCATTTGCTGCTGAAAATACAATGGTCGTGTATTCCATTGCTCCAGCTTCTGTAAGGATTCTGATGATTCTTGCTAAAGTTGATGATTTTTGACCAATCGCGACATAAATACAATGAACATCTTTACCTTTTTGGTTCAAAATACTATCGATAGCGATGGTAGTTTTCCCAGTTTCACGATCACCAATAATGAGTTCACGTTGACCTTTTCCTATTGGTACTAGAGCATCAATTGCCTTTATTCCTGTATGAAGTGGATTGTTTACTTCACCTCGTTCAATCACAGTTGGGGCTTCGCTCTCAATTAATCGGAATTTATCTGTAGTTATAGGTCCATTGTCATCTATTGGTTCTCCAAGTGCATTTACTACTCTACCAAGCATTGCATCACCAACAGGTACATCAGCCATCCGACCAGTTAATTTTACTGGATCTCCTTCTTTAATGCCAGCATCAGAACCCATAATAATTACACCAATTGAATCTTGATCTAGATTCTGTGCCATTCCATAAGTACCATTACTAAATTCAAGTAACTCACCGCTCATTGCATTTTGTAGTCCAGAAACACGAGCTATACCATCACCAACTTGAATAACTGAGCCAGCCTCGGTAAATTCGTATTTTCCTTCATAAGACTCAATCTCTTTTTTTATAATATCTGCTATTTGATTTGGTTTAACTTGCATCATGGTTCCTCTTTTAATACGTTCTTTCATTCGATTTAATTCAGTACGAACTGTTGTATCAAGTATTTGACCATTACAAAAAATATA
>JAAYRJ010000170.1 GCA_012518845.1 Clostridiaceae bacterium | reverse complement strand
TCAAGGAGTAATAGAACTTACTTTCAATGGCCTTTATAAAACCATTATAAATAGGGCGTTAATAGATTCAACCAAATCAAGAAAAATTAGCAGTTTCTTGATTTATAAAAACGATTATACGAGGAGTTCAATTATGAAATACTCAAAAATTAATACCTCTGTCATCCAAGGCCTTAGTGTTAGAAATATTGACTTAGAAGTGTCATTGCTGAAGGGTTTACCTAGGTTTGAAATAAGTGGGTTAAGTGTACGTAAAGGTCAAGAAATGTATGGTAGAGTAAAAGCAACTTTATTAAATAATGGTTACCAGATCCCTAGAATGTCAATAATGTGTCATCTTTCAGAAGAATTACAGCAAGTTCAAGACAATTCGCTTGATCTTGCTCTAGCTTGTGCAATATTAATAGCAGATGATCAAATCCAGATTTCAAAAAAATTTAAGGAAGATATTACAATCATAGGGGGGTTAAATCTTTCTGGCGAAGTTGCAGCAATTAAAGGTGTGTATGCAATGTTGCAACAACCTAAGACTAGATTTTGGATATTACCTAAAATGACCAAAGATGAATTGATATTTCAACCAGAAAATCAATTAAAAAACTGTTTTTTGGTAGAAGATATCAATCAAGTTGTAGATGTTTTGACTAATAAGAATCTTTCACATTATCAAATAGATAAATATGAATTGTTTTCCGAAAGAATTCTAAGCGAACCAATTGCTTTACCTAAAAAGCTACAACCTTTAGGCCAATTGGCAATTGAAATTGCGGTAGCGGGCTGGCACCCTGCATTAATTGTAGGTTCGCCTGACAGCGATAAGCCTCTTCTTAAGAATAATGTTGCACAATTCTTACCGTTACTTGACGACCAATCTTATATTGAAATACGTTCACTATATTCTATAAAGGGTTTATGGCAAGATGTGTTAGCGAAAAAAGAAATACAATCATTTGAACTTTTAGATCCAAATTATTCAAAGCAGGAAATTTTAGGGGGAAGGAGTGAGTTAAGACCTGGCGTTATTACGATGGCCCATCAAGGAATTTTGTATTTAGAAGATATAAATATGTATAAGCTTGATCAGATACGATTACTACGTAAACCAATGGATGATCAATTTGTAACCTTAGGTTCTCAAAATAATCAACAAGTGTATCCTGCCAATTTTTTGTTATTAGCTAGTATGGCTCCCTGTCCATGTGGTTATTTTTTTGAGGAAGCTCAGAGTTGTGATTGTAGTAAGACAGACATTAATAAATTTAAGGAAAAAATTAAGCTAACAATATTAGATAAATTTCAATTGACAATTATTTTGAGAGAATCAGCAATAAAGAAAATAATTGATAATGGTTTTCAAAGAAATATCACAAAACAAGAATACAAAAAAATTATCGATAGAATTCTAAAAGCAAGATCCCAACAAAAATTAAGATGTCAAAAACACAATCTTGATTATGCATTTAACTCCAATGTAAAACCACAAAACTTTTTAGATTTTTTCCGATTGTCTAACAAGACTTTACAACAATATGGGCAGGGTAATAAACGAAAAAATCTTTCTTTAAATGCTTTTCAAAATCTTATTAGAATAGCCCGAACAATTGCTGATTTAAATGAAGACCAAGATATAGAGTTGAAGCATTTATATGAAGCTTATACTTTACGAGTAAAAGAGAATATCTATTAAAGGAAATAATATGGCGTATTTATATAATCAAAGATGGCAAATTTTGCTAGAGTTTTTTGAACAAAAGAGAATGACCCGTTCTATTCAAGAAAACTGGCTTAAACAATATGATTCGATTGAGGAAGTCTTTGCAAAGTTACCACAATCTCAATTCGAAAAATTTCCTTTGATTTCTTCTGATGAAAAGGGCAAAATTCGAGTAATTACACTCTTGGATCCAGATTATCCAAAATTACTCAAACAAATTGATAATCCACCTGTTTTTTTATATCTTTTAGGTAATAACTTAAGTTATAATGAAGATCTAACATTAAGCATCATTGGCTCAAGACATCCTACCCCATATGGTGAAAAAGTCACTAATTTAATTGTGGATTATTTCTCTCATCCAGATATAACAATCATTAGTGGAATGGCAATAGGTATTGATTCTATTGCTCAAAAGAAAGCATTGAGCAACAACTTAAATTCTATTGCTGTGCTAGGTTCGGGACCAGATGTTTGTTATCCTAAATCAGAATTGCGTCTTTATCAAAATTTAATTGAAAAGGGCAGTATAATTAGTGAATATCCACCTGGAACTGAGCCAAAGCGCTATCATTTCCCAATGCGCAATCGTATTATTAGCGGGCTTGCTAAACAATTGATAGTAACTGAGGCAGGTAGAAAAAGTGGAACTATGTTGACAGCTCAAGCTGCACTAGAGCAAGGAAGAGATGTATATGCAATACCGGGTTCTATTTTTATGAAAGAAAGTCAAGGCTGTCATCAATTAATTAATGATGGTGCAAAAATCATTATGAATCTAGAGGAAATGAGTCAAATTTCCCATGAAATAATAAATTCTTTAAATAATCATGAGCTTTTAATAATTAATTTAATTAATCAATTTCGTCCAGATTTTGATTATTTACAAAAATTAACGAGATTAACTGCATCAGCAATTTTGGTTACACTTGGCAAACTAGAGAGTTTAGATTTAATAAAACAAAAAAATGGAAATTATTATTTAACAACAAAAGGCTTTCATTGCATCAAATAAATAAATTTTGACAGGTCTATGATTATCTTGTATATATGTTAATTGAAATTAATAAGCGAGGTAAACATGGGCAAGACACTTGTAGTAGTTGAATCTCCAGCAAAAGCAAAAACAATTGGACGCTATTTAGGTCCAGAATATAAAGTCACTGCATCGGTGGGTCATATTAGGGATTTGCCGGCGTCTTCATTAGGCGTAGATGTAAATAACGATTTTAAACCCCGTTACATTACAATGCGTGGTAAAGAAAAAGTTATTAAAGAAATAAAAAAAATGAAAGAAAACAGTGATAATGTTTTCCTAGCAACTGACCCGGATAGGGAGGGAGAAGCGATAGCTTGGCATTTAGCACATTCCTTAGATCTTGAAGAGAATGAAAATTGTCGGATTTCTTTTAATGAAATAACTAAGAAGTCTGTACAAGAATCTCTTAAGAATCCTCATCCTATAGATATGGATTTAGTAAATGCCCAACAAGCTCGGCGAATTTTGGATCGCTTAGTAGGTTATAAATTAAGTCCTATTTTATGGAAAAAAATTCGCAAAGGTCTATCAGCTGGGCGTGTACAAAGTGTTACTACAAAATTAATTATTGATCGTGAAAGAGAAATCAAGGCATTTAAACCAGAGGAATATTGGCTATTAACCGCTTTTTTAAAAAAAGAAAAATCAGATCCAACTTTTCGAGTTCGTTATCATGGTGAATTGGTTTCTGGCAAAGCAAAGAAAATTAATTTGAAAAATGAAGATCAAGTTAAGAATGTAATCAACAGCTTAAAAGATGCAAAGTATGTTGTTGATAAAGTAACTAAAAGAAAGTCTAAACGCGCCTCTAAACCACCCTATATAACCTCGACTTTACAACAAGAAGCATCACGAAAATTAGGTTACGCCTCATCACGTACGATGCGTGTTGCACAGCAATTATATGAAGGGGTAAATCTTGGTAGTTCAGGTCCAACTTCTTTAATTACATATTTAAGAACAGACTCGGTCCGAATTTCACCAGATGCAATTTCTTCAGCACGTTCATATATTAAGACTACTTTTGGTGATGAATATTTGCCAAAAAAACCACGTTACTTTAAAAATAAAAAAGATTCGCAGAATGCACATGAATGTATTAGACCGATTCATTTTGATTTAAATCCGATTAAAATCAAAGATCAATTAAGTAATGAACAATTTCGCTTATATCAATTGATTTGGAACAAGTTTATTTCTTCGCAAATGGAAGCTGCTATTTTTGATACTGTTTCTGCTGATATCAATGCAAATAGTCATATTTTTAGAGTACGTGGTGAAACATTAAAATTTCCAGGTTGGATGAAGCAATATGGTTTCGAAACAGAAAATTTAGATGAATCTAATAAAGAGCAATTACCAGAATTAGCCAAAGGTGATGTACTTCTATTTGAAAAACTTGAGCCAGAACAAAAATTTACCACACCACCACCACGCTATACAGAGGCAAGCTTGATTCGTGTTCTAGAAGAACTTGGTATTGGTAGACCATCAACTTATGCTCCAACTATATACACTATTTTATCTCGTCGCTATGTAGAAAAAGATGGGCGATCTTTGATTCCAACTGAGCTAGGTTTCCTAGTAACTGAAATGTTAGAAGAAAATTTTGCTAGGATAGTCGAAACAGATTTTACCGCTGATATGGAAGAACAACTTGATAAAGTTGAAGAAGGTGAAAAGGATTGGGTTGAGCTATTACGTGAATTTTATCCACCTTTTGAGGAAGCTGTTGAAAAAGCTGAAAAAAACATTGAAAAAGTTGAAATTCCAGAAGTTTCGATCGATGAAAAATGCCCAGAATGTAAAGAAGGCGATTTAGTTATAAAAATAGGACGTTATGGTAAATTCATTGCTTGTAATCGTTATCCTGAATGTGATTACACAAGACAAATAGAAATTGTTGTAGAGGACGGAAAATGTCCAAAATGTGGTTCTGGTATTTTAGAAAAGACTACAAGAAAACGACGTTCTTCAAAATTTTATGTTTGTGATAAAAAAATTGATCCAGAATGTGATTTTATTAGTTGGGATATACCCTTAGATAAGAAATGTGATATCTGCAATTCTTACAAAGTTAAAAAAAGAGCACGTGGTCAATTCTATGAGAAATGTAGTAATCCGGATTGTGAAAGCAATCAAAAAACTAAGAAAAAGTCTAACAAGAAAAAAGCAACCAAGAAAAATACTGATCAAAAGTCGACATAAGATTAAATTAATTCTAGAACAATAAGTCCTTAAAAGGATAACTAAAAAAATGAAAAAAGTTAATATTATTGGTGCTGGTTTAGCTGGCTCCGAAGCAGCATATCAAATTGCCGAAGCTGGAATTCCAGTTGTCTTGTATGAGATGAAACCAGATAAATATTCACCGGCCCACAAAATACCTTATTTTGCAGAACTAGTCTGTAGCAATTCCCTGAGGTCAAATTTACTTGAAAATGCCGTAGGTGTTTTGAAACAAGAACTGCGTTATCAAAATTCTTTGATAATAGCTGTTGCTGACAAACATCAAATTCCAGCAGGAGGCGCTTTGGCTGTTGATCGAACAGAGTTTTCAAGAACTATTACAAACATAATTAACGAGCATCCACTGATTACAGTAGAACATAAGGAAGTCAAAGATTTAGCAAAGTTTGATCTTGAAAATGAATATGTATTGATTGCCTCTGGTCCTCTTACTTCAGACAATTTATATAAATCTTTAAAAAATTTCTTAGGTGAAGATTTGTATTTTTTTGATGCAGTTGCACCAATTATTGAATACGAAAGTATTGACCATAGCAGAACTTTTAAGGCTTCGAGATATGGCAAAGGCATTGGTGAATATATCAATTGTCCCTTCAATAAAGAACAATACGAACTGTTTTATCAGGCTTTGTTAGCAGCAAAAACAGTTCCAATTAACGAACTGGATGAATTTAATTTATTTCAAGGATGCATGCCAATTGAAGAAATTGCCCGACAAGGTCCAAATACATTGTTATTTGGTCCCTTAAAACCTATTGGCTTAAATGATCCAACTACGGGTAAAGAGCCGTATGCAGTAGTTCAGTTAAGACAGGATAATCAAGCAGCTACCTTATATAATCTTGTTGGTTTTCAAACTAGGCTAACCTGGAGCGAGCAAAAACGTGTTTTTAGAATGATTCCAGGTTTAGAAAATGCAATTTTTGAACGTTTCGGAGTGATGCACCGAAATATTTATTATAATTCACCTAACAATTTGAAACTTGGCTATCAACATAAAACTATCAACAATCTTTTTTTCGCTGGGCAAATAACTGGAGTAGAGGGCTATGTTGAATCAGTTGGATCTGGACTTGTTGCAGCAAAAACTTTGATTAGAGATTATTTTTCAATTCAAGATGAAAATACCACTTATTTAAATCCTGAAACGATTTTGGGTGGTTTAGCCCACTATGTAACTTCAGCGGAAAGCAAATATTTTCAACCAATGAATGCCAATTTTGGGTTGGTACCAGCATTAACGGCAACTGAACGTAATCAATTAAAGCAAAAATATAATATTAGTGAAAAAGGACGTAGAGGTAGACGCCTTGTCTATGCACGTCGAGCATTAAGCCATTATCCTCAATTTCACTTAAATATTTCTTAATTGAAATGGAGACAAGCTATGAAAAAAAGTGAATTTTATTATGAATTGCCTGAAAAATTAATTGCTCAACATCCAAGTCCTAATAGAGATAAAAGCAGATTAATGGTGTTAAAGCCTGATAGAACTATTGAAGATAAATACTTTTATGAAATTGTAGATTTTCTAAGACCAGGTGATTGTCTTGTAATTAACAATACAAAAGTAATACCTGCTAGGTTATTTGGCAGGAGAAAAGACACTGGTTCTGAGGTAGAATTTTTATTAATCAAAGAGTTATCAGATCAAAAGTATGAAGTTTTGGTGAGGCCAGGAAAAAAATGTAGAGTTGGCCATCAAATAGTGTTTGCTAATAATATTTTAGAAGCAGAAATAATCAAGATTCTGTCAAATGGTAATCGGATTGTCCAATTTAAATATGAGGGTATATGGCAAGAAATTTTAGCCGAGCTTGGTGAAATGCCACTGCCTCCGTATATTACGGAAAAGTTAGTTGACAAAAATCGTTATCAAACAATTTACGCTAAACATGATGGCTCATCTGCAGCTCCAACTGCAGGACTTCACTTTACTGAAGAAATTTTTGAAAAGGTTAAGACAAAGGGTGTTAGGATTGCAGAAATCACACTGCATGTAGGCATCGGAACTTTTAGACCTGTTAAAGAAGAAAATATAAAAAATCATTTTATGCATCACGAACATTTTCAAATTGATCAAAAAGCAGCTACAATTATTAATAAAACTAAGGAAAACAATGGTAGAATAATTTGTGTTGGTACAACAAGTTGTCGTGTTTTAGAGACTCTTGCAGATCCAAAAACAGGTAGAGTGGTAGCAGCACAGGGTGAGACAGACATTTTTATTTATCCAGGTTATAAGTTTAAAATATTAGATGGTTTAATTACAAATTTTCATTTGCCGGAGTCTACTTTGTTAATGCTTGTTTCTGCATTTTATGGAAAAGATGATATTTTAGATGCTTATCAACATGCAATAGACAAACAATATCGTTTTTTTAGTTTTGGTGATGCGATGTTTATATTGCCTAAATCATAAATTCTTTGCGGTGTTTTCTAGAAATGAGGAATAATTTGAGTGCAATATCTTTTGAATTGAAACATATATGCAAACAAACTGGTGCTCGTCATGGTGTTTTACATACACCTCATGGAGATGTCGAAACTCCAGTTTTTATGCCAGTTGGAACACAAGCAACAGTAAAAGGATTATCTCCAGAAGAATTACAATCCATGCAAGCCGAAATAATTCTATCGAACACTTACCATCTCTGGATGCGACCAGGTGAAGAGTTAATAGAAAGAGCTGGTGGTCTGCATAAATTCATGAACTGGAATTCTCCAATTTTGACTGATAGTGGTGGATTTCAAGTATTTAGTTTATCTGAAGCACGCAAAATAGAGGAAGCTGGTGTTCATTTTCGTTCTCATATTGACGGTAGCAAGCACTTTTTAACACCAGAAAAAGCCATCCAGATTCAAGAGGCACTAGGTGCAGATATTATTATGCAACTCGACGAATGTATTCCTTATCCTGCTGATCGTGAATACACTAAAAATTCTTTAGAAAGAACAACACGGTGGCTCGAACGCTGTTTAAAAGAGCAACATTATCCGGAAAAACAAGCTTTGTTTGGTATAATTCAAGGGGGAATGTATGCCGATCTTAGAAGACAAAGTGCAAAAGAAATTCTTGCATTTGATACTCCCGGTATTGCAATAGGTGGACTTTCTGTCGGTGAACCAAAGGAAATGATGGTTGAAATTCTTGATGTATTAAGACCATTACTGCCAGAACACAAGCCACATTATTTAATGGGTGTTGGTACGCCAGATTATTTATTTGAAGGTGTTTTACGTGGCATAGATATGTTTGATTGTGTTTGGCCCACGAGACTAGGTAGAAACGGTGCAGCTGTGACTTCAATAGGTCAGGTAACAGTTCGAAATGCAAAATACGCTGAAGACTTTAGACCTTTAGATCCAAATTGTGATTGTTACACATGCAAAAATTATTCTAGAGCGTATATTCGTCATTTAATTAAAGCAAATGAAATGTTTGGTTTAAGATTAACTTCATACCATAATTTATATTTTTTGATTTCTTTAATGCATCAAATGCGAGAAGCGATTAAAAATGATTCTTTAGCTGATTTATTTCATAAATTTAAAAAAGAGAGTAACTTGCAAGTTAAACTGAAACGCAATTCCATACAATGTTAGTTTCTTTTTCATCAGGCTGCAGCCTGATGAAAATTTTCTGCGCTTTGCCCATCCAAGATTTTTCTTGGATACTTGTTTATA
>JAAYRJ010000169.1 GCA_012518845.1 Clostridiaceae bacterium | reverse complement strand
TGCATGAGCTTCAGCCCGGTTTTAGGATGCCAATAAAACTTCATGTTTAAGTCTTGGCACGTTTCTTTTACTCTTTTAACCGCTCCTTTAAAATCTAAGTCTTTATACAGTGCGTACGCTGCTTGGTAGTCTTTAATGGCGGTCAGAATAATCTCTGCAGTCAGTTGATTTACGTTGTCGTTCATTTAACTTTTTTACCTCCTTTACAAATAAAATAAACGTCAGTCCTGCTAACAGCAGGACTGTAGGCGTATCAATCAATCCTTGTTCCCACCCACCACCGATGCCGATTAGCAAAAATATCCAAAATAAGATCATGCTGTGCACCTCCTGTATATCTCTCTTTGTAGTTCCTCGACTGAATAATCAGTCAGTGGCTTTAATTCGTTCTCTTCACCGTTCAGGCAATAAAGGTTCATCTCATGCCTAGACCACTTGTAGTACTTAGCCCAGGCAAGAATTACGTCCGAGGGTAATCTTCTTCCTTTCTGCAAATTAGTTGAGATTGTTTGATAACTAATCCTTACCGGATGTGCTGCTTCGGCTAGTAACTTATAATTGATTTTGTTTTTGTCCATCCACTCAAAAAGATGCTTGTAGTTGATTTGCATTGGTTCTCCTTTCTAGTGTTGATTTTTCCTTCACTTAAACAGAAGTTTAAAAGCAAAAAAAGTCTATGCTTTCAATCTTATATTATCAACAGAGATACTATACAATTCTGCAAGTGCTTTTAAGTTTGCTGGATCTATAGAGGTACGCCCATTTTCCCAATTGACAATAGTTTGCTTAGATTTTCTCATTTTTTTAGAAACCTCTTCTTGTGTAAATCCAGCGTTAACTCTTGCAGCCGCTAACGATATTTTCAGCATTCTTCCCCCTCCTTTTCTTCGGTTTAAGTAAAGTATAGAACACAGAAATTTAAATGTCAACACTAAAAAAGAACTATTTTTGCAATAAGTCTTTACTTTCAGTGTTGAAAGTATTACAATTTAATTACCCTAGATGAAAGGAGTTGCTTTATATGAGTACCACGCAGTTTAATGAAATGTTTGCTAGAAATTTAAGATATTTTATGGATTTAAATAATATGACACAGGCTGAATTATCGAGAAGGTTAGATGTTAGCGAGTCAACTGTGCATAGCTGGTTGAATGCTCAAAGAACCCCGCGCATGAACCGTGTCGATCAAATGTGCGCACTATTCGGCATCAACCGAAGTGACCTGATTACTAATGATTCAACTAAAGAAGATTTGGACCACTATTATTATGACATCGAAACAAGAGACATCGCCGATGCGATTTCAAAAGATTCAGAATTAAAATTATTATTCTCAGCAGCAAGAGATGCTAGTCCGGAGGATCTAAAAACCGTACACGAAATGCTCAAAGCACTAAAACGTAAGGAACTGCGGGATGATTAATGTTGTTTTAATTAAAATGTCACTTAAAACTAAAGCAACTCATACGGCTAATGCTGACGGAAGTTATACAGTTTTTATAAATGATAGGCTATGTTATTTTGAGCAGAAAGAAGCTTACCGACATGAAATTGCTCATATATTAAATAATGATTTATATAATGAAGATTATGCAGATGCAAAAGAATGGAGATTAAAGTATGAAAAGGCTGATTAGGTTGATGGTTATATTGTTTAGTTTAATTGTTTTATTAACTGCATGCGAAGACATTGAATGGTCAAGCACTCAAAAGACTGAACCCGAGCCTACTGAACAAACTAGATTTGAAGAATTGCCGGTGACTATTAGATATGAAGATACCAGTTTTGATTTGATTAATGTAGAAATGTTTGAAAACGAATACGAATACTTATTTAATCAATATTTTATTTTTACACTTGATGTTTCCAACTTGAGCGAAAAACAACAACACTTTCTAAATAAAGAAGATATAGATTACAGTATTAGTATGAAATACGACGATGAGCGCTACAGTTTACATAGTGTAAAAAGAATTTTGTTCAACGATGACAGTGTTATTAAAATTTATGTGATATCAACACATGAAGGTTTTCGTGAGACAGCTCCAGAATTAGAATTAAATTTTGAAGTTTGGGTAAAGAAAGAAGATAGAGAAGATATTATAAAATACACGTACAAAGAAACTATAAAAGCACCATTCAAAAACAGCGATTCTATGAGTCAAACTGATGAACTTTATTTTATACAAGGGCTGAATGAGCGAAGAGAGTTTTTCGAAGGACTCTTTGATTAAATTAAAAAGGAATTACCACACATGCGCACCTGGCTAAAAGAATTAAGAAAATCTAAAAACCTAACTCAAGAAAAACTGAGCGAAAAAGCAGAAATAACAAGGGCTTTCTATACACAAATAGAGCTAGGGAATAGAAATCCATCAGTACCAAACGCTAAGAAAATTGCTGAAGTATTGGATTTTGACTGGACTAAATTTTACGAATAAAAAATAGCCAACCCCTCCACTACCACATTTCAGGATTGGCTAAGATGAAATAACCCGAAGGCTACACTAATATTCTATCACAAAGCCTTCGAATATAAAGGAGGCCTTTTCTATGCCAAAAAACAGAATACACAAGATGAAAGACGGCCGATATTCATATTCTGTCACAGATCAGATCGGTAATCGACATTCAATCAAATCAAGACAGAATGAAACCTATGGAGAGTTCCGCGACCGCTGCGACATATTAGATGAAGTTGCCGAAGGTCAAGTCATTCAGGATAATTTTAATTTATTGTTTTATCAGTGGCTTGAGGATTATGTGAAATTAAATAATTCACAAAACGATTATGATGTATCTAAACAATTATACGAATCACACGTAAAGCCATACCTCGGCCACAGAAAACCTCACGAAATATCAAGAGCGGATGCATATTCAGTTCTGGCTAGGGCTAAAAAAAATAAGTTATCTTCATCCACAATAAAAAAAATTAGAAGTACAATATCAAGGCCATTCAATTGGGCGATAAATTCACTAGGCTATAAACTCACTGCACCCACGCAAGGCTTGCGTTTCAAATATCCGGAAACAAATAACAAAATTCGGTTTTTATCTGATTCAGATCAAGAAAGATTTTTTAAAGCTGCGGAAAACTCGGAATATTATAATTATTTTAAGATTCTATTTTTAACCGGACTTCGGCCATCTGAATGTTTAGGTCTTAAAAATATCAATATAAAGAAAGACCATTTAGAAATTCGCCAGGCCTGGACTAGAAACGGACTAGGCGAGCTTAAAACTGTTAAATCACAGCGAGATTTTCCAATATTCAATGAATTAAGAAAATACTTGCATCAACAACGAACAGAAGCAATGCAGAACGGCTCTGAGTGGTTATTCCCTGGTACACATGGCCTACCGTCAATGAACGCTGTCCAGCAAGCACTTAAACGGATACTAAGACAAACCGCAGTTCATGAACGTGGTGGTAGAAACGGATTAAAGAAATTAAAGCTAATTAGAAAACCTGTAAAGTGTACTTTATACGACTTCAGGCACACCTTTGCAACCCGTCAAGCAGAAAACGGAATGCCAATTCATATCCTAGCTGAATTAATGGGTCATGAAGATACAAGCACAACTATGAAATATTATGTAGGACTGACCGAAGAGATGATTGATCAAGCTAAAAATATTTTGAATTGTGGACAAAATTGGGGACAAAATCAAGAAAATGAAAAGTCTGTATAAAAGCAAAAACCCTATAAGCCTATGCCTACAGGGTTTCACTATGGTGATCCATCGGGGGATCGAACCCCGGACCCCTTGATTAAGAGTGAGAAACTTAAAATTATAAAATTTATATATTTTGCTCAAAACGCTGTACTATAAGGCTTTCAGTGATATGCATAAAATTATATATTTTATATTTTATATACCTATTGAGGACAAATTGAGGACAAAGCGTATATAAAAATGTACTAATAGCAAGCTAAAACTTTGTGCAATAAGTCACTTGTAGTATGTGCTTATGTACGCTATAATAGAGTTAACAAATAAAGAAAGAGAGATTATAAAAATGAAATTGAGAAATTACTTAGGAGTTAACTGGAAAGACATTTCAAAGGAAGAGCAAGAAACTTTACTAAAAGAATACTGGTATG
>JAAYRJ010000168.1 GCA_012518845.1 Clostridiaceae bacterium | reverse complement strand
CTACAGCTACTGCAGGTCTTTCTATGAAACGTTGATCTAACAAACGCATAGTTTTTTCTAAATCATCTTTTTTGATTTTTGGTTCACGTCTAGGAATAAGAATTCGGGATAATTTAACTAATTGATTCGAAAATGGATATAAAAATCCTACTGTCACAACATTAAAAACAGTGTGAATAATTGCTATTCCAACTTGGTTTATTTGATCATTATAAAGAGAAAAAGGTATGAAAAAATGAATTGTATAAAACAAAATCATAAAGATTACTGTACCAATTACATTAAAGCTCAGGTGAACAATAGAAGCCCTTTTTGCATTTCTACCCGCACCGATCGAAGCAAGAATTGCAGTGATACACGTACCAATATTTTGACCCATAATCAACGGAATTGCTGAGGAAAAAGTCATTGCTCCTGTAGTACTAAGAGCCTGTAAAATACCTGTCATCGCAGAAGATGACTGAACTAATGCAGTAAACAATGCTCCAACTATCACACCAACTACTGGATTCCTAAAAACTTGAAAAAATGTATGGAAATTTGGATCTGTTTGCAATGGACTAACAGCTCCCGACATAACATCCATACCAAACATCAAGATTGAGAAGCCTAGAAGTCCATTACCTATAATCTTACGATTATCAGTATTGCTTGTGAATATTAATGCAATTCCGATTAATGCTAAAATTGGCGTGAACGATGAAGGTTTTAACATTTGAACAAAAAAGCTGTCACCTGAAATACCACTTAAACTCAAAATCCAACCCGTTACAGTTGTACCAATGTTAGCACCCATAATAATGGGTACCACTTGTTTTAACTTCATGACTCCAGAGTTTACTAGAGCAACTACCATTACAGTTGTAGCTGATGAGGACTGGATAACCGCAGTAACACCTAGTCCGAGAAGCAAAGCTCTGAATTTTGTGGAACTCAACTTTTCTAGCAATTGCTCCATCTTGCCACCAGAAACTGAGGTTAGGCTATCTCCTAAAACATTCATTCCGTATAGAAATAATGCCAAACCACCTATGAGTTCCAAAATATTGAATATTGTCATTTAATTTTACCTCTACATAACAAAAGACCCATTAAAGAGCTTTTTCTCTATATCTTCTCATCTAAATTTAACTTAACTTTAACATTTAGTCAGATTTTAATAAAGAGTACCTTATCAATATTTTGAATATGTGCGATTGCTGATAAAAAAACAGCATCATAAATTCTTGTTTTTGCCGTGAATTTGTTGCAACTAGTTAAAATTTATTAACTAATTGACATAATACAGGGATTTGCGTATATTATGTTCATTCATAATGAAATTTAAGGAGATTTTTATGATATTTGAAAAAGTAAAAGAAATTATAGCCGAAACAATGGGCATTACAGAAGAAGAAATAGCAATGGATTCTCACTTAATAGATGATTTAGGAGCAGATTCCATCGACGCAGTTGAATTATCCATATCTATTGAGGAAACATTTGATTTGGATCTTGATGATGACGATATTTTGAAATTTGAAAAAGTGTCGGACATTGTTGAATTTTTAGAGAATAACAATTAATCAATGACAAATAAATCTAATATCGAAAAAATAGCAAAAGAATTAAAAACTATTTACACTAAATCTAAATTATATAACTATCATCGTGTATTTAGGAAAATCAATGACGGTGAAGATGATTCTTTAACTGCTTTAGAAGTATTGTGTTTAGATTTATTACAAGGCTTAGATTCTCCAACTCAGTCAGAATTTGCTGATTATATAAATGTATCCAAACCCAATGCTACATACAAAATAAATACATTGGAAAAAAAAGGATATGTAAAAAAAATCCCCTCTGAGGAGGATGGTAGAATTTTATATATTGAAGTAACTGATAAAACTAAAAATCTTCTTCGTACAGGTGAACGTTATATTGATATACTCTCACGTCGTTTACAAAGAAATTTTACTAGAGAAGAATTAGAAATTTATGAGAGGATTATGTCTAAAATGGCTGATGAGTATCTGGTCGAATTAGATCGTTATTTAGAACATCAAAAGTAATTGATCATTTGCTAATTATCAATTAATATCTCATCTGTCAAATCTTGTAATCAATTATTCTAAATAATTCTGTTAATTCTTGTTGACTTAAATTCCTATACTCACCGATAGGTAATTCATTTAAAGAAATATTTATTATCCGAATCCTTTGTAAAAAAACAACTTCGTACCCCAAAGCTTTACACATTCTTCTTATCTGTCGATTTAAACCTTGAGTTATTATCAGTTTAAATGTTGTAGCAGAGATTGGTTCAACCTTTGCCGGATTGGTAACTGTATCAAGAATCTTAACGCCTTGAGCCATATTCTCAAGAAATTTTTTTCCGTAAGGTCGATCCACCTCTACAACATATTCCTTTTCATGTTCATATTCTGCCCGTACTATTTTATTGAAAATGTCCCCATTGTTAGTTAGTAGAATCAAACCTTCTGAATCTTTGTCTAGGCGACCAATTGTAAAGATACGTTCTGGATAATTAATATATGAGATAATATTTTTTTCCACTTCTGGATTAGCTGTACAGATGATGCCTTGAGGTTTGTTAAAAGCTAAATAAACAAAATCTTCTTTTTTTTGTGGTTCAATAACTTTTCCATTAATTCTAACTACATCACCTGGGAATATCTGGCTGCCTAACTCCGCTTTTTTAGAATTTATTGAAACTTTACCAGCCTCAATCAATTTATCTGCAGCACGTCTACTACAATAACCGGCAGAGGCAATATATTTGTTGATCCGAACTCCATTTTGGGTTAGTTTTTTCCTGTATGAATCTGGATTTGTTTTTGATAAATTACTTTTCTTCTTCACCGAGAATATCACTTTCATAAACATCTTTAAGATGCAATTCAGATTTCATTATATCTCGTGCATAAGGCATTGACAGAGTAAAAGTAGAGCCTTGATTAACCTTGCTAGAAACACTTAAACTATGCCCCATTTGCTCCGCTAGTTCTGCAGCTATTGAAAGGCCAAGACCTGTCCCTTGTTCATTATGTGATTTATCTGCTTTATAAAATCGCTCGAAAACATAAGGCAGATCCTCAGATTTTATTCCAGTACCATTATCTTGTATTAATAATGATAGATTTTCGGTCTGAGCATCAATAATAAAGTTTATCTTGCCATTTTCCGGAGTAAATTTGACAGCATTTTCCATAATAATTGTCATTATTTGAGTAATACGATCTGCTTGCCCCCAAACAGCAGGATAACTATGCTCAATATTTATTGCTGAAAAATGGATATCCTTCTGTTCTGCTAAAACATTAAAGCGAATTGCCATATCAATTAAATCATTATGTAAGTTTACTGGACCCAAATCTATAGTTCGTTCAGATGTTTGAATTCTGGAAAGTTCGAGCATATCGTCGATCAAATTAGATAAACGAATTGTTTCTCTTAAAAGGATTGAATAATATTGTTGCTTTTTTTCGTCTGATTTAACCATACCATCATTTAATGGTTCTAAAAGCCCACGCATTGCAGTTATAGGCGTACGTAGCTCATGTGAAACATTCGAGACATATTCATGTCTGGTTTGTTCTAATTTTTCTGATTCTGTGACATCTCTAAATAAGCCAACTGCACCAAAAAGTGTATCACTTCGATCATATAAGGGTGAAATTAAACAATTAATCAAAGTATCACCAGATTGTTTTACCACAATAATATTTTTTTGTTCTTCTAAACAAGACTTAAATAAATCGCTCAAACCTGTAATTTCTAATAAAGTGTTAGCTGAATATTTTTTTGAATTTTGATGAAATAATTGCCAAACAATTTCATTGCTTTGAGTTACATTGCCCTGTTCATCCACAGCTACAATTCCCTCTGCTATACCATTAATGATATGTTTTAGCTGGTTTCTTTCATTTGTCAATTTAGAAATATTATTATCTAATTCACTTGCCAAATGATTGAAAGCATTGACTAGATAAGAAATCTCATTATTCTCTTTGACTGGTTTTAACCGATGTGAAAAGTCTCCCTCAACCATAGCTGAAGCAGCATCTCTCATATCAGTTATAGGACGTACAATTCGGCTTGTCATAAAAATTATAGGAATAACTACAATAATGCCAACTATCAAAGCTGAAATAAGTAGTGCCACACTCAAACTGGAATAGCCAGCTTTCAATTCCGCCAGTGTTTCCATCATTACCACAGTGCCAATTATTTCATCCGGGTTAGCCTGACTGGTGATTGGGAGTGCCACAAATAATAATTCTTGTTCTATTGAATCCAATTTAATACTTTTTGAATGGCGCGCACCATCATTAATTACATCAAGAACTAGAGCATGTGAACGTTCACCTACTTCAGAAAAATTTATTTCGGGAATATTGTCTGGAAGTTGATATACTAGAATATCACCGTTTTGATTAGTTATGATTGTACCTGTTTCAAAAAATCTACTAGACAAAATTATGGTGTCTATTATTTCTTGATCCACAATATTATCCTTTTGTGAAGCCACATATGAAATTATTGACGCTTGATCATATAAATCATCCGATTTTAGGCGTTGAAAAACTGGACTGGCTATTTTGTTATATACTAGGCTTGTCAAAACTGACCATAAAATTAAAGCCAAAAACAGCATTGATAAAATTTTTCTAAATAGAAAGTTTTTTGACATTATACTTATATTATTGACCAGGCTCGAATTTATAGCCTACACCATATACGGTGATTAGTGCATATTTATGATTATCACTATCTATTTTTTGTCTTATTCGTTTTATATGTGTGTCAACTGTTCTCGTATCACCAAAATAGTCATATCCCCAAACTTGTGAGAGGATTTGCTCACGGTCCATTACTTGACCAGGATTAGAAGCTAATAAGTGTAGTATTTCTACTTCTTTTGGCGTAAATGAAACTGGTTCATCATCAACTAAGACTTCGTAGTTATCTATATTTATTTCTAAGCCATCATACCGTAATATAGATGAAGCAGTACCTAATTCGGGATCATTGGCCCGACGCATTACTGCCTTGATTCTTGCAACAACTTCTCTAGGGCTAAAGGGTTTTACAATGTAATCATCTGCACCCAGTTCTAGACCC
This sequence comes from Clostridiaceae bacterium, assembly GCA_012518845.1. GTDB lineage: Bacteria > Bacillota > Clostridia > Saccharofermentanales > DTU023 > UBA5436. The sequence goes on along the minus strand of JAAYRJ010000168.1, from coordinate 30,926 downwards.
AAAATTCGATCAATTTCTTCTCCTTTAGCAGTAAGCATTATTATTGGCACATTACTTTCTTTACGAATTTCTTTACAGACATCCATGCCTAATATTTTTGGCATCATTAAATCCAGTATAATAAGATCTGGCTTTTTTTCTTTAAATAGAGTTAAAGCTTGTTCACCATCAAAACAAGATTCATATTTGTAGTTTTCTTCATCTAAATAAATACCAAGCGATTCATGAACTATTGGATCATCATCGCAAATCAATATTAAAGGTATCTTTGTCATAATTCAGCTCCGATATCTAAATTTATATAGGCTCAACGCTTCTGTAAAATAGAAATAGCTCAAAATCTAGTTCTGAGCTATTATAGCATATTCTGATTGTTAGTTTTGACAAGAAAACTTTACTTTTTATGATAGTTGTGCTTCAAAAGTATCAATGTTGCGACGATTGATTTCATCCCATCTTAACTCTAACTTCTTTTTGATATTTTCTATCCTTTTTCGTTCCTCTTCTCGCTTTACTTTTAAGGTTGAGGTAGAAATCATATCACGGTAACTATAAAAATAAGATTTTATGCGTTTAAAATTTGGAATTTTTGAATTTATTTCTGAAATTAACTCATCCAGAAACTCTCTAATTTCCTCATCACTTGGCAAAGAATCATCAATTTTATTTAAAACAAATTTTATTGATAAAATCATTTGATCATTTTGTGCTTTTTGATTAAAGACCATCATATCTTTTATTATTGCATGCCCTTGAACACGGATTAAATTTTCTATTTCTTCAGGGAAAATTTTCTTGCCATTATCCAAAACAATCATCGATTTCTTTCGCCCTGTGATTGTAAAATAATTGGTTTTAGGATCAAGCGTTGCTAAATCACCTGTTCTAAACCAGCCATCAGCAGATAAAACCTCTTTGGTAGCTTGTTCATTTTTGTAATAACCAGTCATTACAATTGGTCCTCTAATCATCAATTCACCAGGCTCTCCAGGTACATCTGTATCAACTTTCGCCTCTATTTTAGGCAAAGGTTGACCAATAGTTCCAGGAGCATACACAAAATCATTATTTGCTATACAAACAGGAGCTGTTTCTGTTAAACCATATCCTTCTAAAATTCGGATACCTATATCATTAAAAAATTCCAATTGTTCTTTTTTCATTGCAGCGGCACCAACAATCGCCAATTCTAAATTACCAATACCTTCTAAAATATCTTTAAACAACTTACGTCTAATATCGATGCCAAATTTTAACAAGAAACGACTGAGACTCAAGGCAAATTTGACTGTTTTTTCTTTGTTTTGTTTTTTTATTTGTTGCTGAATACGATTATAAAAACTCTCAAAAATAGCTGGAACAGCAATCAACATTTGAATTTGATATTCCTGCAGATTTTTTTGTACGTAGCGAAGACCATCATAAATATGAATATGTCCTCCTAGTGAAATTACAGCCAACATACCACATGTACTCTCAAAGGTGTGATTGAGTGGTAACAATGACAAACTTCGTAATTTCTCAGGAAAGTAAACAATCCCATGTAATAGTGAAACATCCGTTACAAGTGCTTTTTGTGTTAATAAGACACCTTTGGCCATATCTGTCGTGCCCGACGTAAAAATTAATACTGTTGGGGTCTCTGGATCTTGTTTTTCGTAAATTATTGGTTTCTTTTGATCAGCCAATATTTTCCCTTGTTCAATCAAATCTTCTGAGTAGATGATTTGACAATTGTCAATCTGAGTTTCTATCTTTTCCTTTAAAGCCTCAAATTTTTCTAATGATTTAGAATTAGCTTGTTGTTTATTCATGACTTGAATTAAATGAAAATTATTGAAAAGATCAAAATCATCTATTTCAGTAAATTTTAAAAAAGTCATTAGATCAACACATAGTATGTCACTTTCGGATCTTTCGAGTAATGAAACGATCTCGTCAATCTTTAATAAATTATCTAAAGGAATTACAAGATTTTGACATGTTGCCGCTGCAAAATAAGAAATTATCCATTGATAACTATTGGCACCCAAAATCGCTACTCGCTTATTGGTCAAATCTAAATCAGACCAAATTTGACAAAGTGCATTTACATGATTTGACATTTCTAAATAAGTGATATCAATAGGCTCATCTTGTGGATTATTCCGATAAGTTACTACATACTGGTCTTTATACATTCTCACAGACTGAGAAAACATATCCGGAATATCTTTATATTCTGGCATATCATAGTAAGCTTTTCCTTTTACAACCGTCATAAGCAATCTCCTATAACCCAAATTTTTTTAGTATTCTAAAAAAATACTAAAAACAACGAAAAACTTATTAGTCTATTCAACTAGTTAAAAAAACTTAACCAGTCATAAGATTAAATATTTTTAACTACTTTGTCAACTTAGTTATTTACTATACTTGTTTATTTATCTTTTTGTGCTTCATACTCGTATAATGTCATTCCATCATGTGTATCCAGGAAATCTTGACGGCTATCGGAACGATATTGCTTCATTTTAACAGCAAATACTTCTGCATTAGTCGGTGGTTTCCAACTTATTGCGTTTGCCCCAGCTCTAATTGCCTCCAAAATAGTTTCATCATTTGGTCCACCAGTTGCAATAATAGGAAATTTGGGATATTTTTTCCGTAAATAACCTACCAATTCTGGTGTTTTAGGTCCAAATGCAACATTTAAGATATCCGCTCCTGCCTTAATTTTACCCGGTACATCTTCATAGAATGAGGAAACCGTAACTATAATTGGACAATCAATATTCTTTTTTAATAAGGCGATTGTATCGATTGGCGTTGGAGAATTGACAACGACTCCGGAAACTCCCCTAGCTTCGGCAAACTGTGCCACAAAAGATGACCTCATACCTGATGTCATGCCACCACCCACACCCGCAATTACAGGTTGACTTGCAACTGTTGTAATTGCCTCAATAATCGATGGATGAGGTGATTGTGGATAAACTGCTAAGATTGCATCCGCATCTGAATACGTAATAGTAGCAACATCCGTAGAAAACAAAAATGATTTTATTCTTCTATTATAAATTCTAATTCCAGAAGCTTCTCGAATAACTGAAGGAGTTTTGACTAAGGATTTTTCTCTGAATGATGTCATTACTTCTGGTACAAATTTTCTTTTCTTTTTTTTCATCATTTATTATTCATTTTCCTAACTATTGATCTAGAATTTTAGCTGAATTAAGCTAAATTGTGTATTTTTTATTTTTAGCCTATTGGCCTAAATGCTTGTATACTTTATATAACAAAATCTATAATATTGTAAATTAAATCTTTGTTAATTTACAACAAGCCTAAATTTGAAACATATATTAGGACCTAGGAGAGCATATGGCAAATATTTTATATAAAAGCACAAATTATAATATCCCAATTATTTTTGAAGATAATCATCTAATCATAGTAAAAAAACCAGTTGGTATGTTGTCTCAAGCTGACAAAACTGGTGATGTCGATTTACTAAATATTATTAAGGAATACATCAGGGTAAAATACGAAAAACCTGGGGCTGCGTGGCTTGGACTTGTACATCGTTTAGATCGTCCAGTTGGTGGCTTGATGGCATTTGCAAAAACTTCCAAAGCAGCTTCACGCCTCTCTGATCAGATCAGGAAAAATACTTTTGTACGCAAATATTTAGCTGTTGTACATGGACATTTACAACCAAAGAATGGCATTTGGGATGAACATATTAGTAAGAAAAAGATAAAGGGTAAATATGTTGTCAATACAAATTTAGATCCCAAATATCTAAACAAGTATCAAGCTTGCTCACTCAATTATCAAGTACAAGCTTACTTGCCCAAACAAAATCTATCCTTAGTGGAAATAGAATTAAAAACTGGGCGCAGTCATCAAATAAGAGCCCAAATGAAAGCACATGATCATCCTTTAATTGGTGACCGTCTTTACGGTAAATTAACTCATCTTGACCGCAAGGCAAACGGGCCCGCTCTTTACGCTTCTTTTTTGCAGTTTAAGCATCCCGTGAAAGATGAAATATTGATCTATAAAAGTTCATCTGAGGATTTTCCTTTTACTTTATTTGAATGAATAGAGTACAATAGCAAAAAACACAGAAAATATTAAAAATAAAAGAAAGTAAATTAAAATGATTAAAACAAGTGATCTTATTACCTTTACCGGAACATTAGTTGAACATTTATTAGTACAAGTTGAATATCCCTGGGAAGTATTATCAAAAATAAATGAATATATTCTAGAGCTTGGAAAAAGTTTGTCGAGCGAAGACTTCATTCAAATAGATCAGGATATTTGGATTCATAAAACTGTCGAAGTTGCTAAAACAGCTACAATTATTGGTCCAACAATTATTGATAAAAATACTGAAGTTAGACCAGGAGCATATATTCGTGGTAATGCATTTATTGGCAAAAACTGTGTAATTGGAAATTCCACTGAAGTAAAAAATAGTATTTTAGTCGAGTCTGTAGAAGTTCCGCATTATAATTATGTTGGTGATTCCATATTAGCTCCTCATAGTCATATGGGCGCAGGTTCAATTACCTCTAATATCAAAGCAGATAAAAAAGACATAATTATTCACCACAATGGCGACAAGATTGAAACAAATCTCCGAAAAATCGGAGCCATATTGGGCGATAATGTTGAGATTGGTTGCAATGCCGTCTTAAATCCAGGCACTATAATTGGTAAAAATAGCCATATCTATCCATTATCGATGGTGCGAGGAGTTATTCCAGCAAATCATATTTACAAGAATAAATCTGAAATTGTTTTAATGCGTGAATAAAATCCTATTTCCCTGAAAGAATGAAGCTCCATTCTTTCAAGGAATACTTAATAAAAAACTGTTCTATTTATGGTATTTTTGATTGTTTAAAATTTTATATGATCGATAAACTTGTTCTAAAATCATAATACGTGCTAATAAATGAGGAAAGGTCATTTCTGATAAACTGATAATTTTATTTGCACGTTTTCGAACTTGATCATTAAAACCGATTGATCCACCAATAACAACCGCAATTTTCGAACCAGCTTTGGCAAGTACACTAGCAAAGGCACAGGAATCCATTTGCTTGCTTTTTATATCAAATAGAATAAGATATTCATCATTCCTAACAGCTTTTAACAGCCTTTCACTCTCATCTTTAATTATTTTGTCTTGATCATAAGAAGAATTTGCTTCCTTTAATTCAATAATTTCACATTTGTTAAAACGTTGAATCCGTTTTACATAATCCTGCTCTAAAGACTTCATGCCTTTTTCCTTCATTTTGCCAATACAAATAATTCGGATCATAAAATCTTAAATCTCCTATTTATTTTCTTCCATTTTTAATTATTCTTTTTATTTATGCAAGCTTTTTATATAGGATTGGATTTGTAAATTAATAGAATCGGAATTGAGTTATTGAATGGTTGACGTTCAAGCTTCAATTCATTAGAATAAGCTAGACTATCGGGGTGTAGCTCAGGTGGCTAGAGTGCATGCTTGGGGTGCATGAGGCCGGAGGTTCAAGTCCTCTCACTCCGACCAACAAGAAGTCTAACTTGTTCACAAAGTTAGACTTCTTTTAATATAGTTGCAAAAATCAGAACTTAGGAGAAAAGCTATGAAAAAAAGAGAAGATTATATTTCATGGGATGAATACTTTATGGGTATAGCCCTATTGTCTGCTCAAAGAAGTAAAGACCCAAATACTCAGGTTGGAGCTTGTGTTGTTAATCAAGATAATAAAATTGTTTCAGTAGGTTATAACGGTATGCCTTTAGGAGTTAGTGACGATGATTTTCCTTGGGCACGTGAAGGTGATTATTTGGAAACCAAATATCCATATGTTTGTCATGCAGAATTAAATGCAATTTTGAACAATCCAGGTATGTCATTAAAAGATTGCTCGATCTATGTTCCCTTATTTCCGTGTAACGAATGCTGTAAAGCTATTATACAATCAGGTATTCGAAAGGTCGTCTACTTATCGGACAAATACGCCGAAACGGAAGGAATAATCGCTTCTAAAAGAATGATGAATGCAGCAGAAGTCTGCTATGAACAGTTAAAAACAGATTTAGAGGAGCTAACTATTTCATATAGAGTTGAAGATGTGTAAGCAGGAAAATATATTTGTAACAATTTTGTAAACCGAACATAGTTTTCTTTTCTTGACTTCGAACATTTGTTCTGCTACTTTATAAAGGAACAAACGTTCGAGAGAGGGAAATTATGTTAAATTTATTATTTTATATATCTCTATTAATACTAGGATTACTTGCAATCTTGCGATTAGGAAAGCAAGAAGAATATATTTCAAATCAAGAGCAAGAATTTTTACAAATACAAAATGAGATGAACATTTTAGCCAAAAGAAAACAACTACTTAATATACAACTAGAAAATATAAAGCAAAATAGATTTGAAGAAACATATTCTAAAGATATAGGATTATTTATTATTCAAACACAAAATTCAAATCAGGAAAATAATAAAATATCAATTTTATCAGCAAAAAATACTCCACTTAATAATGATAGAATTGCTTAATTATACTTACTTCGTTATAATTCTAAGGCAAGTCATTTGTCTTGGAAGTGTAGCGAAGTTGGCTGTAACGCGCCGCACTCGAAATGCGGTTGTCCAGCAATGGGCACGAGGGTTCGAATCCCTCCACTTCCGCCAAAAAAGTCCAGCTAACTAATTTAGAAGCTGGACTTTTTGATATCAAGAAGCTTTTTTGTATTTATATAGAAGAAGCTACAATTTCAAGATAGATTTTACGCAAAAGTTATGAAAAAGCCGATAAAATAAGCATTTTTGGATGATTTTAGTTGACAAGCCTATCAAAACACCCCATAATACTTTTGCATTAAAATAAAGGAGGCTCCTAATGAATAAAACTGAATTAATTGCTGCAGTAGCAGAAAAAACTAATTTGACGAAAAAGGACAGTCAAAAAGCTGTTAATGCAATGCTTGAAACAATTACCGAGGAATTAGCTAAAGAAGAAAAGGTTACTTTAGTAGGATTTGGAACTTTTGAGGTTCGTCATCGCGTAGAACGCCAAGGCAGAAATCCTGCAACTAAAGAAGTAATTACAATTCCTGCTTCTAAATCTCCCGCTTTCAAAGCCGGTAAAAATTTAAAAGACCGCGTTAATGAATAATTATTACAAATAACATTTTGTGTTTAAGGCTATCAGTGATAGCCTTTTTTTATTTCTTCGCCATTTTTGATATTAACTAAACTTTCTGCCTCTTTAACCAGTTTATATATCGTAAAGCGATTCCCTTTACCTTCGAAACTATCATCGAAAAAATAATCTCGCTTGACATTATTAGCCTTTTGTTCTCTCTCAGTTTGTTCTAACTTTTTAAAAGCATAACGAACAGAATAGGAAACTTTTTCTGGGGAGCTTTGAAATATTTTACCTATTGTCGGATACAAATTTTTTGAAAAAGAAATTAGCAAAGATTTGTCTAATAAGCAATAAATGATTATTTGATATATAAACTTTGTCCCAATCAAGGCTTGATCAAAATCATATTTTGTAATCAATTGATCAGCGATTCTTTGATAAGATTCAATTATTTGATTTTGATTATTAAAATGTGACTCCATTAATTGCATAGTTGCCGTTTTCATCGTTTTAAAAGCCGTTGGAAAACCTTTTCGTCCATCAACAATATAATGGAGATTACCCTGTAGATCAGGTAGTCCCACCATACCATTTTTTCTGAGAGCTTCCTCAAATTTTGAAAAAAGCTCTTTATTGTTGCTACAAATAGAAAAGTGAAAATCTGGTTTTTGATGAATTTTTGTAATTTTTCGAAACATGATATTTACCTCCCAAAAAACTATTAGTGGATGGTAAATAATTGAATATTATTATGTTTATTATATATGTAATCTAGAAATTCGCAAATCCCAAATTTACTCGTTTGTTTCCTCATCATTGAGTTTAGAAGGATCTATTTCTGGCAATGTGACGATTTCTTCTCGTTTAAGAACAATTTTAGTATTTGGTAAATAAGAAATTGAATATTCTAAATCAGGATCAATTAGCTCATCTCTAAAGCCTGTGATATATATTTCATCTCCTATCAGATATCGATGTTTTTTTACATCTATCTTATCACCTGGAACACTAATCGTTTTCACATTGTTTTGAAAAAGAAAAACTGTATCTAATATTCTTGGAAAAGTGTCAACAATAATAACCGAGACAAACAGTATCACAATTATTACTGGCATAACATAACTAATACCAATTTTATTACTGCCTGTTGAATTGATCCGCAATCGCCATCTAAGCATCAAAAAAAGCATAATAGCTAAGATTACACTAGCAGAAAGAGCAACAAAGAAATATGCAATCACAATAAAACCCCTTTCTCTTTTACTTTATCATTAATAGAAAATCTTGTTCACTAATAATGTCAATATTTAATGATTCAGCCTGAGTTAATTTACTACCCGCATTTGCGCCAGCGATCAAATAATTTGTTCTTGATGAGACAGCTGATGTTACCTTGCCACCATATTTTTCTATTAGCTCTTTGATTTCTCGTCTAGTAAAATCAGCTAATGTACCAGTAACAACAAAAGTGAGATTCGCTAGTGGCAATTTCTGTGTCTGATCTTGCTTTTTCATTTCAAGATTTAAACCTAATTCTTTAAACTCTGCAATAACATCTCTATTGGTTTCTTGGGCAAAGAATTCGACAATTGAACGAGCAGCGTTAGGTCCAATGTCTGGAACCTCCTGCAACTCCTCTTCCGAGGCTGACATTATCAAATCAATATTATTAAATTTAGCAACAAGATTTTTAGCTGTTTGTGGACCAATATGAGTAATACCAAGTGCAGTAATAAAACGATCAAAACTGCGTGTTTTAGAATCCTCAATAGCATTGAGTAAATTATCCACTCTTTTTTCTCTACCTATATCACCTTCTTCAATCAGGTTTTCACGATATTTATAAAGTTTATAGATATCCGTCAAATGTTTGAGATAATTTTTCTCCCATAATTTCTGCACTGATGACTCTCCAAGCCCAACAATATCCATTGCTTCTTTTGAAGCAAAATATTCAATTTTACGTGTCATCTGAGCCGGACAGTCAAGACCTGTACAATATAAATTCGCTCCATCATCAATATGTTTTGTAGGTGCATTACAAATTGGACAATTAGTTGGCAACGTAAATTTTTCGGGATTTGACTTGCGTTTTGAATAATCAACAGCTATAACAGCTGGAATAATATCGCCACCTTTATGAACAGTGACGATATCGTGCAAGCGAATATCTAAAGCATCTATATAGGCTTGATTATGCAAAGTTGCACGCGAGACTGTTGAGCCATCAATGTTAACAGGTTCTAAAATAGCCATAGGTGTAATTCTACCAGTCCTACCTACCTGAGCTATCAAATCTAATACTTTTGTTTGTTGTTGCTCAGGTGAATATTTATATGCAACTGACCAACGAGGAACTCTAGAACTACTACCTAGTTCATCTCTAATTGATAATGAGTCTACTTTAACAACTGCTCCGTCGATACCATAGGGTAAACTTTCTCTTTTACGATTTATCTCTTCAATTGCACTAAGAATTTCATCGTTTGTTTGGCATAAATAATAATTTGGACTGACCGGAAAACCTAAAGTTTGCAAGAATTCTAAACTTTCATGATGTGTGGCAAAAGTTCTATCTGTAATTGCCTGAATATTGAAAATAAAGATACTTAAACCCCTATCTCTAACAACTTGAGGGTCTAATTGCCTAATTGTTCCTGCTGCTGAATTTCGAGGATTTGCAAAGGTTTTTAGACCTTCCTTTTCCTGAACTCTATTGATTTCTTCAAATCTCTTTTTGGTCATGAAAACTTCGCCTCTAACAAGGAGATTTGAAACAGTAAAAGGTAGTACTCTGGGTACAGTGCTAATTTGCTTAATATTTTCGGTTACAACTTCACCGCTATTAACACCATCACCACGTGTTAAAGCTTGAACTAAAATACCATCAGTATATTCTAAACTAATAGACAAACCATCTATCTTTTGTTCTACAATAAATTTCACATCTGGATATCGCTCGCGTATACCATTAACAAAACTTATAACCTCATTTTTAGAAAAAACATCATTGAGACTTAGCATTGGTACACGGTGTGGTGCTGTTTCAAAACGATCTGCAACAGTTCCACCAATCTGCATTGTTGGAGACTGTTCATTTTTAAATTCTGGATATTGTTTTTCTAAGAACTTTAAGCGTTCTAATAATAAATCATATTCAGCATCACTAACTAAAGGTGAATCATGATCATAATAAGCAATATTTAGCTGCTCTAATTCATACTGTAAGCGATTCATTTCGGCAATTATTGCTTCATCATGTTGTTCGTTTTGTCTAGCATGAGTATTTGATTTTTGATTTGCCATACTTACTCTCGTTTCATTTATAATTAAAGTATTTTATCAAATGCCAAACTTAAAGTTAAATTAATGTGGATCTTAAAGATAAAGAAAAATTTATATTTTTAGCTTTACAGTAAAAGTTGTAGATTTATTGGGGATGCTTTTAACCGATACTTCTCCATCATATAACATTGCAATGTGTTTAACTATCGACAAACCTAAACCTGTACCACCTAGTTCGCGCGAACGACTTTTATCTATTCGATAAAATCTTTCAAAAATTCTTTTGGACGCACTTTCACTAAATCCATAACCATTATCTTTTACAGTAATATAAACATACTTACCAGGTTTTTCAATATTAATCCAAACTTTACCACCTGTTTTATTGTACTTAATAGCGTTATCAAGTAAATTCAAGAAAACTTGTTTTACACGATCTCGATTTGCACGGACCTGTAAAAATGTTGGTTCCTCATTAGGAATCATCGAGATTTGTTTTTCCATAGCACGATCATCGAGCTGAATTAAACATTCATCTAACAATTCAATAAGATCAAAATCAGATATATGATAATCTACATCTAACCGTTCTATATCTGATAGACGCAAAATGTCATCTATTAAGCGCACTAAGCGTTCTGCCTCAACATCAATAATTTCTAAGAAATTTTCGGCTTGCTCGGAAGTTGTAATATTTTTATTAGTCCGCAAAGTTTCTACAAAACCACGGATTGACGTTAATGGGGTTTTTAATTCATGAGTAACGTTAGCAACAAAACTAGATCTTAGTTTACGGGCCTCATATTCTAGCGATAAATCATGAAATAAGACAATAATATAATCAACATCCATCGGTGACATGATAACCTGAAAGGCAGTGTTTTCTTTTGCTGTTTGCAACGTATATTCTTTTCGAATAGTTTTTTTCGTTTCTAAGACTTCTAGAATTAAGCTATCCAGTACTTCTGCATGAGTTAATAAAACAAAAGGATAAGGATTTTTTTGTGGATCAATATGTCTATTAAATAATGTACGAGCATAACGATTAGTATAAATAACATTAAGATCGGAATTCACTACTACTAGCGGTTCCTCTAAAGATTGAACCAAAACCTCTAACCAAGTAAGATTTCTTTCCATGTCTAGATATCTCTGTTCAATTTTTTCCATAGCAGAATTGAAAGAACGAGATAATTTTTTTAATTCTTTACCTGTCTCACGATTTTCACGTAAACGAATTGATAAGTCACCTTGTTCGAGTTTAGAAAAATCGTTTTGATGCGATTTGATCATCTCATGATCATTTTTAAAGATAAAATGTAAAAGTATTAAAAAAATGCTAATTGAAATAACAATTGCAATAGCACCATATTTCATCAAAGAATTTTTAACATAGCTTAAATAATCAAGTGTACGTGAAACACGGATAATTATATCCTCTTCATTTAACTTGTATGCTCGGTAAAGCACTTCGGTTCCTTGAGTATCAGATTTACGAACTGCAGATGCTTCTTTTTCACCTGAAATAATAGCATAGACCTCTGGTCTAGAACGATGTAAATTCATTTCTGATGGTTCAAAATCGCTATCTACGACAACGTTACCTTCCATATCCAATATAGTAATTCTCAAATCACTTATATTGATATCAGATAATGCATTAATAGTTTTAGATGTTATTTCTTCATAGTGAGTTGTAGTAAAAGTAAAACTCTCATGGGAACTATTCTCAATTTCATTTTCAAAATATTTATAAACATAATCTAAATTATTTTCTGTTTGAAAAATGAAATCATCTCGTACCCTAAAAAAGCTAAAAAGAGAAAATATTACGATAGTAATAGTAATAACAAATGGTCCCCAAAGCGCCAATCTTCTTTTCATAAGACATGTCCTAATCTAAGACAAAATGACTTTGCTATAAGCGAAGTCATTTTTGAAATAATACTCTATTAATATACTATGCAAATAAAAGAAGAAGCAAGACTATTCTTTATCCTGAAAGCGATATCCTACCCCCCTAACCGTTTGAATATATAATGGTTCAGAAGGATTCTCTTCAATTTTTCGGCGTAACTGACGAATATGAACATCAACTGTCCTTGTTTCGCCACTATATTCATAACCCCAAACATGATTAAGTAAATCATCTCTGGTAAATGCAAGTCCTTTATTAGTCATCAAAAATTTTAATAATTCATATTCACGATGTGTCATCTCTATTTCTTGATCATTGACGTAAACACGATGTCTTGCATCATCTAACAAAACGCCACCTACTTGAACACTTGCAGATTTTGTGGAATCAATTTTTGAATTGCCACTATCTAATGTAAGAACTTTGCCTTCTAATAGTGCTAAACGTTCTTGATTTCTACTGACTAGGGCTTTAACCCTAGCCAATAATTCTCGCATGCCAAATGGTTTAGTCAAAAAATCATCTGCACCGACTCGAAATCCTTCAACTTTATCTGTTTCCGAAGATCTAGCAGTAAGAAAAAGAAAAGAAGACCAACGATATTTTTCGTCTTTTTTCAGAGTTTCACATATTTCGAATCCATCTTGACCAGGTAGCATTACATCCAAAATAAACAAAGAAATTGGATTTTTCTCAGTAGCGAGAGCATCAAACATGTCTGAGCCATTCTCAAAATGTAAAACACGATAAGACTCACTTTCCAAATTATAACGAATTAATTCGGCAATCGATTTATCGTCTTCAACAACTACTATCAACAACTGGTCTGACATCTTGCCCCCTCATTTCTTAAATGTTTCATCCTTATTCTTGATCTGCTTGTTCTTGCTTCTTACGTTCTTGCTTTATCTCTTTTTTAATTTCAGATGAAGTAGCATATTCTCCTTCGATATAGTATACAATCCATTCAGCAACATTTTCTGCATGATCACCTATACGTTCTAAATGTTTGGATATTAACAATAATTCAACCAAAGGATCTACATTTTCTGGATCAAGTCTCATTTGCTTTTTCAAATATTTTTTCATATTTTGATAAAGCTTATCGATCTTTGAATCCATTAAGATAACACTCTTAGCTTGTTCGAGATCTCGTGAAACATAGGCGTCTAAGGCAGCGTGAATCATTGCTTTTGTTTGATTTGAGAGTTGAATCACATCATAAGGAATAGTTATTTTCTTTTCGGATCTTGAAATGTTAAGTACATGTTTAGCAATATCTTCCGCATGATCACCCATCCGCTCAAGATCTGTGATTAATTTCATATCAGATGTAATTTCTCTTAAATCTTTTGCAACTGGTTGCTGTCTTGCAATTAACATGATGCAGTCTTGTGTAATGGAGCGTTCAAAATCATCTATTTCATCATCCTTAGCGATAACTTTTTTTGCCATCTCAACATCAATATCGATTAAACTTAGGATCGCCATATGGATTGCTTCCTCTACGGCTGATCCCATGCGAATCATTCTTTGGTGCAAAGCTTGAAGCTCCTGTTGATAAGTAATTCTTTGTGACATATCTTCCTCCTACATTAACCAAATTTACCCGTTACATAATCTTCTGTTCTGGAATCAGCAGGGTTGTGGAATATAACATCTGTCTCATCATATTCAATCACTTCTCCTAAAAGGAAAAATGCAGTACGGTCACTAATTCTAGCAGCTTGACTCATGGAGTGGGTTACAATAATTATTGTATAGGTTTTCTTTAATTCTGTAATTAAATCTTCGATCTTGGTTGTCGCAATTGGGTCTAAAGCAGAGGTTGGTTCGTCCATTAAAATAACTTCTGGTTTTAATGAAATTGCTCTAGCTATACAAAGTCTTTGTTGTTGTCCACCAGACAATTTCATCGCATTCCGATTAAGATGATCTTTTACCTCATCCCATATAGCAGCTTGTTTTAACGATGTTTCTACTACCTCATCAAGGATATTTTTGTCTTTAACGCCCTGACAACGAAGTCCATATGCCACATTATCATAAACAGACATCGAGAATGGATTAGGTTGTTGGAAAACCATACCTACTTCGGTTCTAAGTTGGACTACATCAACACTTTTATCATGAATTTCAACTCCATGATGGAAAATTTCACCCTCAATACGGCAATCTTCGATTAAATCATTCATACGATTAAAGCAACGAATAAATGTGGATTTTCCGCAACCAGAGGGACCAATAAAAGCAGTAACCTGATTAAGTGGAATATCCATATTAATTTTTTTCAGTGCCTGAAATGTATCATAATAGAGATCTAAATCTCTTACTTCAAATGCCGTTTCAAATTGTGTGTTATTATTTTCTGACATCTTTATTAAGACTCCTTATCATAATCTTACAATATTATTATCAATTAGCAATTTTTAAGTTTATACCTAAGCTTTGGCAGGTTCATCCTTTTCTTTTGTCATGTAATAAGTAATTACTTTTACAGAAACATTTAAGATTAATACAATAGTTAAAATAACAATTGAAATTGCGGAAGCTAACTCAAAGTTTGGTTGCTCACCCCCCATAACAGTGTAGATATGAACTGCTAATGATGTACCTTTTGCATTCCAAGCAGGATTATCGGTAATTGCTGTACCTACAGTGAAAATAAGAGCTGCTGATTCACCAATGATACGGCTAATAGAAAGTAAAGTTGCAGTTAGTATCCCAGGAAGAGCATTAGGTACAACTACCTTATAAATAGTTTGGAATTCAGTAGCACCTAAAGATAGACTCGCCATTCTCATACCATTTGGCACATTGATCAAAGCTTCTTCCGTTTGTCTGATTATAACCGGTAGCAAAATTACCGCTAAAGTCATCGCACCTAAAGTAATGCTTTGTCCATCTATTCCAAATAATTGAGTAATAGGGAACAACATTGTCATACCCATCAAACCAAAAATAATGCTTGGTACACCAGATAGTAATTCGATTGAAGAGCGAATGGCGGAAGTTAATTTATTTTTTGGAGCTAATTCATTTAAATAAATAGCTGCAAAAATACCAAGTGGTAAGGCTATTACTAATGTAATGCCAATCAAAATTAAAGTTGTAATTATTGAACCTCTTAAGCCTCCACCTTCAGTTTGAGCATAAAAGTCAACTATTTCTACTGATTGATTGTCCAGTATTGCAACCAATTCACTTGCTTCTTTACCTTCTGGCGACATCTGACCAGCTGATTTTTTGTCACCCGCTTCATCTAAATACGAAATTTTTTGAAGGTACAAGCCTTCATGTAAAGCTAATTGTTCACCTTGTCTGGGACCGGCAGTTGTAATCTTACCGTCTTGTAAGGGTGAACTCTCATCTAAATAAACAACTTTTGTGTAAGTTTCTTTGTTAGCATCAATCCCATCTACAAATGCAATTCCATATTTACTTGAAAAAACTGCGTCGTCTTTTAGGTTGCTTGGTTTTTCAAATTCTGAGAATTCATTCATGTCAACATGTACAAAATCAGCCATTAAGTTTTCAGAATTGTAACCGGTTGTTAGTAAATCCCAATTTAGAGTTTCCCATCCTCTACTAAAAATAAAGACAACTATTGCTATAAGAACAAAAGCAGAAATACCTGAGGAAAGCCAAGTTAGAGCTTCTTTGATTTTATCATTAATGATTCTTCTTCTTGTCATGCTATTCCCCCGATTCAATTCTTCTCTTTATGTAATTAACTAAGAAGTTGTTAATTAATATAACAATCATCAATATGATACCAACTGAAAAACGGATATCATAGTCAACACCCGCTGTTTCATGCATACCAGACAGCATCGTTGAAGTTAAAGTTCTTGTAATTCCAAATGGATTCCAAGTTGGACCCACAAAAGCATTACCTGCAACCATAGAGACTGCGGTTGCCTCACCATAGGCTCTACCTAATCCTAAAATCAAACCGGCAAAGATACCTGATTTGGCAGAAGATAAAACTACCTTAAAGTTTGTCTGAGTTCTAGAAGCACCAAGAGCTAAAGAACCTAGCTCATGACTTTCTGGAACTGCGTTAATTGCAACTACAGCCATAGATGTAATTGTTGGATAAATCATGATAGCAAGAAGTAAGACTACTGCTAACATTGAGTTACCACCAAATGTTGTATAATTGAAAAAACTTGCAATATTATCTACTAAGCTAGTAATAACACCTGAGGCAAAAACACCATAGACAACAGATGGAACTGCTGCTAGTAATTCAACAATTGTGGTAAGAACGCCACTAAGTCTTTTCGGGGCAATTTTGGTTATCATCAAGGCTGAAAGCACTGCTAAAGGAAAAGCTATAAGAGCTGCAAGAAATGAAGAAAGTATTGTATTTATGATAATAAATAACACACCATAATCCTGTTGATCGGCTCGCCAACGCATACCCGTCAAAAAATTACCTAAATCTACTGGATTTTCATAGGAAGGGAGAAAGACAGTTAGACCTTTAATCGTTACAAATAAAATAATCAATACAATCATCAAGGCTGAGATAAGACCACTTAGCTTAAAAAGACCTCGCATAATCGTATCTATTGTTTTATACATCGTACGACGTTTTGTTCTTTTTTCACTGATCAGCTCATAATTGTCTTTTGAATTGTTTATATCTTTTTCCATTTATAAACCTTCGCATTCAAGAAGCCAGTGCCTAATAAATTATTAAGCACCGGCTATGTTTAAACTAATCTAAATTTAATTTACTTGTTTATTGAACATCTTCCCAGTTTTCTAATGCGCCTGTGAAAATATCAAATAATTGTTGTTGTGTGAAATCTTCGATTGGGTTATTAGCTTCAACTACTGTAACAATAGCGTCTAGACAGTATGTACCACTTGCGATAGCTCCGGATACATCTTCTTCATCTTTAAAGTGACGTGATGCAAAACCGATATGTGCAGATGTTGGACCATCTTTTTCATCGCCTAATACTCTCTTCCAACCATCACCAGAACCAGTTTGGTCCATTTCAAATTGGAAATTACCAGCATAAGGTACAAAAGCTTCTAAAGCTGCTCTAACAGTTTTTTCAACAGAGGTTGATCCACCAGTTCTAATTGTAATACCAGAGTTATCTTGATCAACAATTGGATGATCTGCTTTTAACTCATCCCAAGGTGTTGCTGCTTCTAAATCAACGATACCACCTTCACTGGCTACAGCTTCTAAACCTTCTTGAGATTCTGTCAAGAATGCAACAAAAGCTTTAACAAGTTGCTCTTCTTCATCTGAAGCATAATCGCCTTCAGCACGGGTTGCAAAATCAAACGGTCTGCTTAATTGATACTCACCACTTAAAACATTTTCTTCAGTCGGAACAGCACCTTCATAATTAACAGCTTTAAGATTGTTAGCTTCAAAGTCTGTTGTTAAGGAAACGTAACCAATAGCTTGAGCATCTTTACCTACTTGAGTTGCCATTTCACCATTTGATGCAACTTCATTAGCTGAGTCTGTCAATTGATCTTCAAAATCAACTACACTTTCGAAACCATCACGAGTACCAGAAGCAGCATCACGAGAATAGACATTAATTTGTCCAGATAAACCATCTGTCGCAGGCTCTTCTTCGACTTCTTCTTCAGCTTCCTCTTCTTCTACTTCGGCTTCAGCGTCTGTTTCTTCTTCAACTTCTACTGCTTCAGCTTCTGTTTCAGGAGCTTCTGTTTCTTCTGGTTCGTCATTACCGCCACATGCAGCAACAGCTGACATAACCATTATCAAAGAAAGAACTAATACAAGTATTTTTTTCATTTGTTTCATTTTTTCCTCCAAATTTTTGGTTTTTTGATATTATATATTCGACCTCACCAAGAATAGTTGAAAACTTATGAGGTCATTGTTAGGATATCGGGCGTCTGTTAATGCCAGATGATATCTTTGTAAAATCCAGGTTAAGTTACATTTTTTGTGGATTGTACCTAAGAAATTTATTCAGTGTTGGAATAAATTGGAATAAATATGCATTTATATTAGAACGGAAATTATATGAATAAATTGGTTCGCATTGATAAGATTTTAGCACAATCTGGCTATGGAAGTCGAAAAGATATTAAAAAAATGATCAAAGATGGTCGAATTAGTATAAAAGATCAAGTTATCAGCAATTTAGGTCATAAAATTGATATAAAAGACGCAGCGTTCCTGTCAATAGATGGAGAACCTGTAAAAATTTATGAATCTCTCACCTTCATGTTGAATAAACCAGCAGGCTATATTACTGCCTTAGAAGATCCAAATCATTTAACTATATCTGAGTTCATTCCAGAAAAGTGGCGAAACAAAGGATTATTCCCAATAGGTAGATTGGATAAAAATACTGAAGGGTTATTACTCTTAACCAATGATGGACAATTATCACATCGCGTATCTTCACCTAAATGGCAAATAAAAAAAACTTATTGGCTTATTGTCCAAGGAAAACCATTTTCCGAAAAAGATCAAAAGAAATTTGCTAAAGGTTTTAGAACTATAGATGGTTCAGAGTTTTTGCCTTCTGAATTAAATATTATTGATGGATTCGAAGCTGAGCTAACAGTTTATGAAGGCCAGTATCATCAAGTTAAAAGGATGATGAAATCTACAGGACGCGAAGTCAAGTATCTAAGACGTATTCAGATTGCTAACTTAACATTAGATCCTAATTTAGAATTAGGAGAAATGCGTATGTTAACTAAAGAAGAAAAATCTGAATTGTATAAGTTATGTAAATTATCAACAAATGAATTTCAGTAGGTTAATCCTTATACAAATAAGACCAGATTAAAACACCAGTTTCAAGTTCTGCTAATTCCCCTATTTTTATTTAATCCATAATTTCAAGGCACATTATCTTTTTATCACACTGTGTATTTTTTGTCATTTTATTGTATAATCATTCAGTGTTAACAAGGAGAGTTTATATGCAAAGTCAAAAAGAACTAATTAAAAAAGCTTTTGAATTAAGTCTACCTATATTTGCTGGCTACCTTTTCTTAGGCATTTCTTTTGCTATTCTGGCAGTATCCAATGGCTTTGTCTGGTGGCTACCTATTGTTATGAGTATCATTACTTATGCAGGTTCAATGCAATTTGCAGCTATTCCTTTAATTTTGGCACCCTTTAATCCTGGACATGCCATTTTCTTAGCAATCTTAATAAATGCAAGACATATTTTTTATGGGATTAGTTTATTAGAACCCTATTCAAAAATAAAGAAACATCGTAATTATATGATTTTCGCTTTAACTGATGAAACTTTCTCCTTGATTTCTAGTTTGCACCTTTCAGGTAAAAGTTATCCTGATAAATTATATTTATATATTTCTATATTAGATCATAGTTATTGGGTTTTTGGCACAATTGTTGGTGTAATTCTAGGAAACACTCTGCCTTTTAATCCCGAAGGTATTGATTTTGTTTTAACTGCCTTGTTTTATGTTATTTTTCTCGAACAATGGTTAGAACAAAAAGATTATCAAAGTGCCTTAATCGGTCTTATTAGTTCAGCCTTATGTTTAATTGCTTTTGGCGAACAATATTTTATGATTCCTGCTATGTTTTTAATCATTTTAAGTTTTTTCTTTAAATACAAAAAAGAGGAGGCAAAATAATGCAAACTAAAATTCAAGTATTTATTACCATTGTCCTGATTGCACTTTCAACTCATTTAACAAGATTTTTGCCTTTTATAATTTTTTCTGATGAATCAAAAGTACCAAATTTTGTTCGCTTTTTAGGCAAGTATCTACCCACTGCTTCAATAGCTTTGCTAGTAGTTTATGCCTTAAAAGATGTTAGCCTAACTACTGCACCACATGGATTGCCAGAACTAATAACTCTTATTGTCATTACCCTTGTTCACATGAAATGGCGAAAATCGTACATTAGTATTGGTGTTGGGACTGTACTCTATATGTTTTTAGTTCAAGTTATATTTTAATTATTTATTTTGCTTAGATTTTTCGAGGTTAGAAATTCATCCAGAAATGAGAGGTATTTCCTAAAGTAATTCGTCATATGGATAGGCTAAAATATATAAAAAAGAATAAATTAGCTTTTGATGTCTAGGTATTTCCTTCGGCTTTACATTATTACTCGAAAGAGATTCTTCATTCAAATGGATACTGCTTTGCTCCATCAGGGTTACAATATGTTCGGTCAAAGATTGGTTTAATTCCGGACTATCTATAATAATCAAATTTTCTGCACTCAAAAATGCACTTCTAGGATCTAAATTGAAAGATCCTACCATGCTTATTCGATCATCTATGACATAACTTTTTGCATGAATTGAGCCTTCAGCTTCATACGTATAAATTTGGCTAGACAATTCTTTTATTTCTTTTTGATATTTGTGCGTGCCTAGCATGGCTAGTATATTTGGAGACGAAGAATATGAATTAGTTAGTAAGTGAAAATCTGCTGTTAATTCTTCATTATTAATATACTGTTCCAGTTCTTCATTCAAAACGAAATAAGGTGATTGAGCGATGATCGTATGTTCAGCCTCATCAAAAAACTGAGATAAAGTTTCTAAAACAATTGGTGTTTTCTTATAGCGCTGGATAGGATTTGTAACTAAAGAGACTTTGTTCGTAGGCGAAGTAATCTTTGCCCAATCAATAGGTGCGGTCCAAGAAACATTGTCATCGCTTTCTACTTGTTCAACGTAAGCTATTAGCTCTTCATTGCGATCTTTTCCTAAGTTTTTTAATAAAGTCGGCTTTGCTTTGGCAGTATAATCATGTTGCCAGATTTCTTCAAAATAATTTTGGAAGTCTGAAATAACGCTTTTACTGCTATTCTGACTTGAATTATAAATTAAAAAGTCTCGATCAAATACGATGGGTTCAAAGAGTTGTTCAGCTGCCAGATAAAATCTATCATCAATATTGCGACCGCCTGATAAAATAAACGTTTCATCTATAAGCCAAATTTTGTCGTGTAAACGATTATGAAAAGCCCAAGGTCTCAATAAATTTAGTTTTTCATAAAATCTAATTTCTATATTGGGATGATTAACTAATGCCCATTTAGTTTTGTTAATTGGTCCTTTAAGGTTGTTCACAAATCCATCAAAAACAATTTTTACATCAACACCACGATTGGCAGCTTGCAAAATTTTACCATAGAAAAGTTCACTCACCTCACCCTTATAAATACCATAATTTAATATTTTAACTGAGTCTTGAGCCTCATCTAGCAAACGAAAACGAGTAGTTAAGGCAAATTCTCTGTCCTCTATTATTGCAGCACGATCCACACCCTCGGTTTCTTTTAAGTAGCTTTTATAGGTATCTTGTGGTAGATACGTATCTGCTTTAAAATCTTTTAGGAAAATCAAAATTCCTGCGATAAACAAATATATCACATAAATTAAAAGTAATTTAGGAAATTTCCGTAAAATTTTTCTCAAAGGATCACATCCCGTTAATTATTTAGTTTTTGCTAATTCTTCAACCATCTTTGTTATTTTTACTAAGCCTTGGTTTAGAGTTTTTTCTGTACATGCCAAATTAAGTCTCATAAAACCTCTACCGGAATCACCAAAAATTTTACCGTTATTGAGCCACAAACCAACATTTTTACCTGCAGCTTCGATCGAATCTGGATTATTTGTTAATGCTCTAAAATCAAGCCACATCAAATAAGTTCCTTCCAAAGGAGTAATTTTAATTGGTAATTGATTTGTTTCAACAAATATTTTACTAATTTGATACTGTGAAGCAATAAACGTTCTTAACTGATCAAGCCAATAAGCACCACAATTGTAAGCTGTTTCACAAGCTTTTAAGCCAAATGGTGATAGGGCTGGTAAAGCACGTTTTTGAGCCACTCTATCAAATCTTTCTTTTAGTTCAGTATTTTCAATAATAATATTTGATGTAGTTAAACCTGCCAAATTGAAAGTTTTGCTTGGTGCAGTACAAGTTATACACTGATTAGCTGTTTCTGAAGATAAAGTTGCATAAGGAATATGCTTATATCCAGGTAAAATTAAATCGCCGTGGATTTCATCTGAAACAACCAAGACATTGTATTTCAATAAAATTTCTGATAAGTCAATCAGCTCATCTCGTGTGTAAACCCTACCAACCGGATTGTGAGGATTGCAAAATAACATCAATTTAATATTATGCTTTACTATCATTTCTTCAAGTGTAGCTAAATCCATTTTATATTGACCTTGATTTTCAATCAAATCAGCAGAAATTGCTTGTCTTCCTAAATTCTCAATTTGGATTCTAAATGGATGATAAACAGGCTCTTGAATTAGGACATAATCCCCTACATCGGTAAAAGCTTCTATCGCAACATTAATAGCAGTTACAACACCAGGCATTATCGAAATATCTTCTTTTTTTATTAGATGGTTATGCCTTGTTTTTTGCCAATTAACAACTGCTTGATAATAAGCATCTGAAGCATATGTATATCCCCAAATTCCAGTTCTAGCTAGCTTTTCTATTTCTGCTATAACCTCTGGTACAGTTGGAAAATCCATATCTGCCACCCACATAGGTATCGTATCTTGCGGGTAGCCATTTGCCTCAAACAAATCCCATTTAGAAGATCCAGATCCATAGCGGTCATTTTCTTTTGTAAAAAAATTATTATTCATTTTTGACTTTCTAAATCTTAAAGACTAAATTTCCTAGCGTTAGGATAAAATAAGTTCTTAGATATCTTAATACTTGCGATTAATTTATTTTTTCTAAAATTTTCTAATTTTCCTTCATATCAATAGCCATTCAACAACCAATCTACAATATACTCAACTTTTATCCCAGATATTTGATCCACTCCCTCATATCTTCCCGTAATTAACGTCTTTTTAAAGTTATCGCCTATTAGTAGTAAATTGTCTGTCTCATGTGTATTTTCAGGTATATGATATGTTACTTGGAAATATTCTACATAATCTTTTTTTCTAGCCAAAAAGTCAATTTCTTTATCATCAATTCTAACAACATCAACTTCATAGCCTCTTCTAAGCAATTCGACAAATACAATATTTTCTAATCTATTACCATAATTACTTTCTTTAAAACTGACTGCATAATTTCTCAAACCATTATCTACTATAAAATATTTTGAATTTTGCCTTAAATATTCTTTACCTCTTATATCATAAGGTTTTGCTTCATAAAATAAGAATGCATCCATTAATAATTCAATATACCTATTTACTGTATGATTGGAAATATCGATTTTTTCACTCTTAAATATATTTGATATTTTATTTGGATTTACAAGTTGTCCAACATTATCTGAAAGATATGCTACTAAGCTTTTTAATGTTAATGTATCTCTTATCTGGCCTCTTGTGGCAATATCATTTAATATTATTGAATCATATATTCCTGAAATTATACTTGGTTTAAGGTTTTCATTTGATAACACAACTCCTGGGAATCCACCAAACTTTTCGTATTCTTTATAAGCTAAATCCACCTCTCTAGAGTTAGAATCTATTCTCTTTACTTCTAAAAATTCTTTAAATGAAAATGGATATATAGGAATTTCAACATATCTCCCACTTAAAAGTGATGCAAGTTCACCAGAAAGTAACTTAGCATTTGAACCAGTAATAGTTATATCACAATCATAACTAACCCTTAACCCATTAATGATCCTTTGCCAACCTTTTACGAATTGGATTTCATCAACTAAGAGATAAAATTTTTCTTTTGTTTTTGGTATAAAACTTATTATTAAATCTCTGAAATCAACTTCTGTTTTGATTAGCTGATTTTCAAAACTTTCTAAATTTATATAAATAATATTGTCTTTTAGCACTCCAGAGTCAATTAAATACTCTTTATACTGCATCAACATTACAGATTTCCCAGATCTTCTTACTCCAGTAATTACTTTTATAAAGTCAGAATCCTTAAAATCAATTATTTTATCTAAATAGTCTTTCCTTATATACATCATAGCCTCCTTTCGTTGTTGGAAATATATTTCCTATTTTAATACATGTTGAGAGCTTTTAGAAGTATAGTTCCGATTTGTTTGTTTTTATATAAAGTTAGAACTTTACTTCTAATTTTTAGTCCAATATATAATTGAACACAAAATTAAACGTATAAAATACACACGATTAAACTTTTTATTTAATTAACTATTTTTATTTCTTTATCAGAGGCTTTGAAACCCAGTGTTCATCGTCACTATCTGCCCTTGTCATAATTATGACACGACACCCTAGTGATTAATCTATTTGTGAAACCAATCATTCTAAATCAAGAGATAGTATAAAGTCTTATGGATTACTAATAATTTTCTAATTTAGATATTTTTCCAAGATAATTACTTCCCCTTGTTTATTTTCTGTTTCTATAAAATTATCTACAAAACCACATTTTTCCCAGAATGCTTTCGCTTGTGGGTTACCTTTCATGTACCCTAATCTGACCTTTAGAAATTCCTCTCGCTTAAAACAAACTAAAACATCATTGTCCCAGATGTTCCATCACCATTGACTGATAGAAATGCAAATGGAACACAGTATCCAAGCAACAAAAGTATTCTGATAATCCAATTGTTTTCCATTTTGTTAGGCATGCTTGACAAAAAGGAGAGATTAATTTATTTTATCGTTAGGCATGCCTAACTTATGCTGATTTTGTCCTTTTGGATGAAATTTTCAGCTTTTAAGAAGGGTACAGCCTAACCTTAAATATAATTATTTTTAGAAAGTTTAATATGTTAAGAGATAAGTATTATGATAAAAAAAATATTCTCCTATGTATCAATTTTTATGATGATGGTTCTATTTTTGACAGCTTGTGGTCAAGCAAACACGGAAAATCAAACGAATCAAAGTTCTCCAGATCAAACCGTAACAGAAAATCAGCTTGAAGTTCAGGAAGAAAGTTCCCAGAGAGAAACAGAAGCTGAGGAAAGTCAAGCTGCTGAAACAGAAGTAGAAAGCCATCAACATACCCAAAAAGACATTTCAGAAATTAAAGTTGTTGAGGGCAAACCTGTAGTAACTGCAACAACCACTTTTGTTTCTGATATGGTTAAAGTCTTAGCCGGTGACTTTGTAGAAACACAATTAATTATTCCTGCTGGTGAAGATCCACACCTTTATGAAACCAAACCACAAGACCTGGAAAAATTAAGTCAAGCCGATTTAGTCATTTATCACGGTTTACACTTTGAGGGAAAAATGGTTGATGTATTAGAATCGCTTGGCTATGATTTAACCCGTGATTTCCCAGCTAGCCAAATCGGCAATATGGATCAAGATGGTGATTTAGTTGTCGATCCACACTTCTGGTTTGATATTGACCTTTACAAATTAGCAGTGGATAATGCACAAAACTATTTGCAAGCTTTATTACCGGATAATGCTGATACTATCGCTGAAAATGCTGAAAATTATAAAGCTGAATTAGATACCATGATTAAAGAATGTACAGAAAAAATGGATTCTATCCCAAAAGAATCTAGGTTTTTAATTACACCGCATGATGCTTTTAACTATTTTTCACGTGAATTTAATATTCCCGTTATGGCACCGCAAGGTATTAGTACAGACTCAGAAGTAGCCAATAAAGATATTCAAAACACAGTCGATTTTATTGTTGAAAACAAGGTAAAGGCTATTTTTGCCGAATCTACAACAGACCCAGCTAGGATGGAAAAATTAAAAGAAGCCTGTACTGCACAAGGTTTTGATGTCGAAGTGGTTAGTGGCGAAGGCCGTGAACTATTCTCTGACTCCTTAGCACCAGAGGGTAGTGATGGCGATACCTTCCTCACTATGTTTAAACATAATGTAGATTTAATCGTAGAAAATTTAAAATAGATAAATGAATAACTTATAGCTTATATGAAGTCAATTTATAATATATTAAT
The DNA here is from genome assembly GCA_012518845.1 of Clostridiaceae bacterium. Lineage (GTDB taxonomy): Bacteria > Bacillota > Clostridia > Saccharofermentanales > DTU023 > UBA5436. The sequence goes on along the minus strand of JAAYRJ010000168.1, from coordinate 4,672 downwards.
GTGCAGCTTGTAACTTTTTGTTTCATACAAAAAGACAAGCTGTACTTCCTTGAAAGGAGAAAAATGTCAAATAAAACTATTATTGAAGTCGAAGATTTGACCATGGCATATAGTGATCAGCCCGTTCTTTGGGACAATGATGTCAGTATTGTTGAAAATTCAAAAACAGCTATTATCGGACCTAACGGTGCGGGCAAGTCTACTTTTTTAAAAGGCATACTAGGCCTGTTACCTACTCTATCTGGCTCAGCTCATTTTATGGGCAAAGCATATAAAGAAGTCCAAGCAGAAATTGCTTATATTCCTCAATCGAGCGAAGTTAATTGGGATTTTCCAACAACTGCTCTTGATGTCGTACTCATGGGACGTTATGTACACTTAGGTTGGATTAAGCGCCCTAGCCAAAAAGATAAAAAAATTGCTGAGCAAGCTTTGGCGCAAATCGGCATGTCTGAATTTAAAAATCGGCAAATTTCTCAATTATCCGGTGGTCAAAAACAACGTGTCTTTATTGCCAGAGCCATTGCCCAAGACGCCAATATCTACATCATGGATGAGCCTTTGGCAGGCGTAGATAAAAATACAGAGTCAATTATTATGGATTTTTTAAATGAGTCTCAAAAACAAGGTAAAACCTCTGTAGTTGTCCATCATGACTTAAATACTTTAGCTGAATATTTTGACCATCTTGTCATTATCAATAAGCGAATTGTTGCCCAGGGTAAAATGACAAAAGTTTTGACCCAAGAAAATTTAGAGAATGCCAATATGAATGGAGATTATGGACTTGATGTATCTGTTTAACTTATTTACTGCCAGTAAGATCATAGACATCGGTTCATTTCAGCTTGCTTTTCTATCCTTGGACATGGATATTTTAAGCAGTTATGTTTTTATGGTCGTTTGCGCTGGTACTATGATTTTAGCGGCAGCAGCTGGCGCCATAGGCACAATTAGTGTTTTAAAAGGCCAATCTTTAATTGGTGATGCAATTGGCCATTCGGCTTATCCCGGTGTGGTCATTGCCTTTATGATAGGCATGGCATTAGACCCCTTAAAATTATTTATTGGTGCTATTATTTCTGGAGCCATCGCTTTTGCTTTAATCCAATTAATTAGCCGACATTCTAAATTAAATCTGGATGCTACATTAGCCATCATTTTATCTAGTTTTTTTGGTTTAGGTATGGTTTTAAAAAGCTATATTCAAGGACATGAAGCATTCGCCCATGTCTCTCAAGGCGGTTTGAAAAATTATATTTTTGGCCAAGCTGCCTATATCAAAAATGCAGATGTTTATTTAATTTTGGCGGTGGCGATTCCATCCATTTTAATTTTTATTATTTTCTATAAGGAATTTAAAGTCTTTATTTTTGATGAAACATATGCCAAATCTATTGGCATAAAAAGCAATTTTATGTATGCCCTCATGCTGGTAATCACCATGGGTTTAATTGCTACAGGCCTTAAAGTTGTTGGAGCTATCTTAATTTCTTCCTTTTTGATCGTTCCTGCAATTACGGCAATGCAATGGGCACAACAATTTAACCGGGTCATACTCATTGCTTCTTTGACCGGCATGTTCTCTGCCTTTTTGGGCACTTATATATCTAGTATATATCCCGGCATGTCAACTGGACCAAGCATTATTTTAGTCATGTCATTGATTGCTTTTTTATCCATGTTGATTGGCCCGCGTGGCATACTAGCCAAATACTTTAGGAGGAGAAAATTTATAAATGATAAATCTAATGTTTAAATTAAGCAATTTTATCGGCTTGGGCGAGCAAATTCTCATCACCATGATTATTACGGCTATAGCTTGTGCCTTATTGGGCTGCTTTTTAGTTTTACGTAAATTATCTATGGTGACAGATGCCTTATCTCATTCGATTTTACTGGGCATCGTTATAGCCTATTTTGTAACCAAAGATTTAGGTTCTCCTTTTCTGATTATTGGTGCAGGTATTTTCGGTGTATTTACTGTTTATTCTATCGAATTAGTCGCCAATACAGGCCTAGTCAAAAATGATGATGCCGTGGGCATTATTTTCCCTCTATATTTTTCCTTGGGCGTAATTTTAATCAGTATGTTTGCCTCCAATGTCCATTTGGATACAGATATTGTTTTGATGGGCCAGACAATTATGATACCTCTTTATACAACAGAATTTTTAGGTATTGTTCTGCCCAAATCTTTACTAAACATGTCTATTATTCTATTGATCAATGTAATCTTTATTCTCCTTTTTTATAAAGAATTAAAAGTATCTACTTTTGATCCCCAGCAAGCTACCTTGTCTGGATTTAAGTCGACCTTTTTATTTTATTGCTTGATGGCACTCTCTTCTTTTACAGCAGTTAGTGCTTTTGACACAGTTGGTGCTATTTTGGTTATTTCATTATTCATAGCTCCTAGTGCCTCGGCCTATTTAATTACTAAGGATTTAAAATATATGTTAATCGTGGCCAGCCTCTATGCTACTGTCAACTCTATCATCGGTTATTATGTTGCAGTCGCTTTAAACGTTTCTATTTCTGGTATGGTGGCTGTTATATCTGGTTTGACTTGCTTTCTCACTGTTCTCTTTTATGAGAACGGGGTGGTTACTTCTTTGTTGCGTCTACGTCGTAATAGGAGACAATTAAAATTAGATTTGGTTATCGTGCATATTGGTAATCATCTAGGCCAAGAATCTGAGCAGCTAGAATTAGGCTTTGATTCCATTGCCAATCATCTATCCTGGAAACAAGAACGCAGTAGCAAAACATTAAAGAGACTAATAAAAGAAAATTACATTGTAGCTGAACAAGTCAAAAAAATATTCATACTTACAGAAAAAGGACAAGAACGTTATGATTTATTAAAGACACAATATGGTCTATAAAAGTAGACTATTAGGTCGAATTTCGGCTATTATGGCATCCTACTTTCCAAATCTAAATATTTTTAGAGTTTGGAAAGTTAGGTGTTAGTAATAAATTGTTTTGCTTTTTTATATAGTGCTGTAAAGCCTTATTTCATTGTTACTATCTGCTCTTGTCACAATTATGACATGAGATCCAGGTGATTAATCTATTTCTTTTCAGTAACTTCCATAAAATAGTGAGGTATATCTTTAGATAAAGTAACTAATCTAATGTCTTTTTCTAAATCAAAACTAAAGTTCTGTTTAACTATCACAACTTTATCATAATCGATAATTTCAACTTCAAATATATCAATTGGTATAGCTAAATCCAAAGTTGTTAAAAGATCATATCCATATATTTTCTGATCATATTTCTCACCGATGAAATCATAACTTCCTTGTTTATATGAACTTATATTTAGCTCAGTCGTTTTACTTCTTGTTAAATCAAGATCAAATTCCGCAAAAATAATTCTTTGAATATTGGTTACATCAATTAAATCTAGACTCCCATCTTCGTATCTCATCATAGGTTTTTCATTTAACACACCTGTTTCAAATAGTTCTTTAATGTAAAGTCCTTTGAACTCTTCGTAAGATAAAACATATGATGAAATCTTGTGATTATCTAATTTCCAATAAGAAAAGTCATTTTCTCTAGCTAATTGATTTTCTTTATACCTCTCATATAGTATTGGCAAGGTTAATTCTAATGCTTCATCTAAACTCATCTCATTTCTTTCCAAGTCAGCACCAGCATCTTCCAAGTTATTTCTTAAGTGTGATGATTTCTTTTCGTAAGCATCCCAGCCACCTGTACTTTGAGTTTCAATATTTATTGATGGTGAGTCCTCGCCAACAATAATCAAATAGCGTGTACCTTCTGCGAAAATATATTCATTCTTTTTTGGAATAGAATATTGATAATATTCTTCTTTACTATCATCAAGCTTGGCAAATCCTTCAAAACCTAATGTTAATACAGTAGATTTATTTCTATCAATTTCAATACCAGCCACTAAGGTTGGGTTTTCTACTTCAGATGTTTCAGAATAATAGCTATTACTAAAACTATAAACAGTAACTGTAATATCTTTTATATCTGGTGGCGAAGCATATCCTGCATCCAAATATGATCTTCCCTTTAATACTGTCTGAAATTCTTGCCAAGATACATAATCTTTAAGATTAAGTGTTTCTAACGGATCAATCTCATCTTTAGTCGAAACAAAATCACCAGTATAATTTCCATAATACAACTTCGGCTCCAAGACTTTTCCATCTTGCATAATTCTTGGATAGGAGTAATACATATCATCAATACTAGAAACAAAAGGGTATAAAACTTTTATCTGACCTTCTTCTCCATTATTCTTGATCTGATATTGATCTTTTAATAAGACTGTTCCAGCGGTTGGTTCCATATCGTTCAAACGATAGAAATCGTAAATTAGTTTACGTTCAACATTTATATCCGGATTTTTATTTTCGGGACTTATCATTATCGGTAGAACGGGACCTTCATATCTCATAAACAGACTGGATTCATCAGTAGTTGTATTGTTAGGGGAGCCAATACCTTGGCTTGAATTACCTCCAGGTAAATTGTTTTTCAAAAGTGTAATAGAACCAATAATTATAACTAAAGATGCCGCAATTGCACCTATTTTACGCCATGAAAAAGTTTTATTTTTAACCTTACTCTGAGGTTCAATAATTTCTCCTCTACTATTCTTATAACTAGATTCTTCTAAATCATT
>JAAYRJ010000167.1 GCA_012518845.1 Clostridiaceae bacterium | reverse complement strand
GAAATAGAAAAAACATTATACAGCCAAAGTCGTCAATCTGGCGGTATTCGTTATACTGCTGAGAGAATTGAAAAATTATTGTTCTGATTACTGATTAGAATAAACAAAGTTAACAGGAGAATAAATTAAGATGAATATAAATATTATGAAGGAATGGATTGAACTCTTTAAGGAAAATAATTTAACTTATTTATCAGTTAAAGACGGTGAACAAGAAATCGTCCTATCTAATCAAATAACATTAACCCAATCTTCTGGGCATCCTAATACTAAAGTTATCGAGCAACAAAATGTTGTTTTAGATAATGAAAATAATGATAAGCAGGAAAGCACCCAAAGCATTGTCAAAGACGGTCATGAAATTACGTCTAATATGATTGGAACTTTTTATCGTGCACCTGGTCCTGGAGAAGAACCATTTGTTCGTCAAGGCGATCAAGTTAAAAAGGGACAAGTGTTGTGTATCATTGAAGCAATGAAGATGATGAATGAAGTTCGGGCTAAAGAAGATGGTGTTATCCTCAAGATTTATGTCGCTAATGGTGAAAAAGTCGAGTATGGACAACCATTGTTTTTAATTAAATAATTTATTTGATTATTACAATGTTCATTTGTTGATAGGAAATTCTATGATTGAAAAAATTTTAGTAGCAAATAGAGGAGAAGTTGCAGTTCGTGTTATTAGAGCTTGCCGTAATTTAGGTATTCATACCGTTGCTGTATATTCTGAATCCGATTCAGAAGCCTTGCATGTCCAGTTGGCAGAAGATGCAGTCTGTATTGGTTCAGCTCCAGCTAGTGAATCTTATCTAAGTATCGATCGTATTTTAGCAGCGGCAGAAATAACTGAATGTGATGCGATTCATCCTGGTTATGGTTTTTTAGCAGAAAATCCTGAATTTGTTAGGCGTTGTCAGGAAAATGATTTTATTTTCATTGGTCCAACTGCAGAAGTTATGGAATTGATGGGTAACAAAACAAATGCACGTAGAATTATGAAAAAAGCTGGTGTTCCAATTACGCCTGGTGCTGAATCTTCGATAAGTGATGTGTTTGAAGCAAAGGCTATCGCTGACCAAATAGGCTTTCCTGTAATGATTAAAGCTGCTAATGGTGGTGGCGGTAAGGGGATGCGTGAAGTTTATCATCCGCACAAATTTGTTTCACAGTTTCAGGTTGCACAGCAAGAAGCGATTAGAGCATTTGGCGATGATCGTATGTATATCGAAAAATTTATTGTCAAACCTCATCATATTGAAGTTCAAGTTCTGGGAGATCACTTTGGCAATATTATTACTTTGGGCGAACGTGATTGCTCTATTCAAAGAAATCATCAAAAGTTGATAGAAGAAGCTCCATCACCGTTTATTTCAGAAGCAACTAGACAAAAAATGCTTGATACAGCTCTTTTAGCTGCTAAGACTGTTAATTATACAAGTGCTGGCACCATCGAATTTATTGTTGATGAGCGCCAAAATTTTTATTTTCTTGAGATGAATACTAGATTACAGGTAGAACATCCTGTAACAGAATTTGTAACAGGAATAGATTTGGTCGAAGCAATGATAAAAATTGAAGATGGTCATCCTATACCGGCAGCTTGGCATGATTTACCGATTAGAGGACATGCGATTGAATGTCGTATTAATGCTGAAGATCCAATCGATCACTTTAGACCATCACCAGGTCAAATTGGCAAAATTCATTTTCCAGCAGGACATGGGGTTCGTGTAGATACGGGTATTTATGATGAATATATGATTCCATCAGATTATGACTCTATGATTGCCAAAATTATTGTTTATGGTGCCGATCGAGAAGCAGCTATTAAAAGAATGCAAGCTGCGATTGACGAAACTGTGATAACAGGTATTGATACTAATTTAGATTTTCATTATATGATATTACAAGACCCATATTATCTGCTTGGGGGAGTGGATACTGGTTTTATTGATCAATTTCTAAAGAGCTTCATTGACGATTTACAAAGAAAGGTATAATCATGAGACTTACTGTAGATTTAAATAGTGATTTAGGTGAAGCATTTGGAGCCTATACAATAGGCAGAGACAGTGAAATTATTCCACTTGTTAGTTCCGTTAATATAGCGACTGGCTTTCATGCTGGTGATCCAAATGTTATGGAGAAAACTGTCGAACTAGCTGTTAAATCAAAAGTCGCAATTGGAGCTCATCCTGGATTTCCAGATTTGCAAGGATTTGGTAGAAGATCAATGGAACTCCAACCTGGCGAAATTAGAACTCTCATTTTATATCAAATTGGTGCATTAGATGCTTTCTGTAGGACTGCAGGTAGTAAGGTAAGTTATGTGAAGCCACATGGTGCATTGTACAATCAGGCAGAAAAAGATTTAGGAGTTGCTCTTGAAATTGTAAAAGCCATTTTTGATTATGATCCACAAATGTATATTCTCTCTGCCTATGGTAGCCAGATGAGTGTTGCAGCAAAGCAAATAGGGCTACAAACGGCTAATGAATTTTTTGCTGATCGTGGTTATGAGCCAGATGGTTCACTGGTCGAACGCAGTAAGCCTAATGCTATTATTCATGATTCTAAAATAGCTTTAAAACGTGTAATCAGAGCCTTAAATGAGGGTGTGGTTGAAGCGGTAAATGGTCAAGACATACCAATGCAAGTCGACTCAATTTGTGTACACGGCGATTCCGAATCTGCTTTGAATTTTGTACGCGAGATTCGTCAAGGATTATCGGAGAATGATTTTACTATTAAAAGTTTTTCTACTATCAAGTAAAATCAGACTATTCTTTGTTATTTAAAAAGTTCATCGTCTTCATTGAGTCCAAGCATTTCATCTGAGGAATCACCAAGAAAGTCACTGTTACTGACTCTAATTCGAACGAGTGCTTTATAAGCCATAGCACGTAAGCGGCTTGTTGCTTGATCTTCAAGTTCTTCTTCAAGGGCTGCTAGTGCACGTTCTCGATCTTCTTTGGCACGTTCGATATCAATTTCACCTGGAGTTTGGGCTATCGTGCTGTAAATTTGAATTTCATCATCTTTTACATCAGCTACGCCACCAAATATAGCCAATTGTTTTTCGCGCCCATTATTTTGGATTTTCATTATACCATCACCAAGTGCAGTGATGAGGGGAGTATGGCCTGGCAGAAAACCTATTTCGCCATCTATTGCACGCATAACAATCATATCTGCAGTCTCTTCAAACTTAACACCCCTAGGTGTAGTAATAGTTAACTGTAATTTATTTGTTTTATTTTG
>JAAYRJ010000166.1 GCA_012518845.1 Clostridiaceae bacterium | reverse complement strand
TTATTTGATACAGGTACAGTAAAATTAGTATCACGTCTCTTGCAAGGCGATTATATGGACTATAATAAAGTTGTTCCAAATGAAGTAATGAGCAAGATAACTTTAAAAACAAAGGACATGCATGAAGCGATAGAAAGAGCATCTCTTGTGATAAATGTTGATCAAAGACGTTTTCCCTTCACTCTCAAAAATGATGATAAAAATACTCTAAGCATTTCATCAAAAACAGATATTGGTGCAGTTCATGAAGAAATTTCAATTGAATTGCAAGGAGAAAATGTTGATGCAGACTATAATCCAAAATATTTTACGGATGTTTTGCAAAATATTCCTATAGATGATATTAGGCTTGAATTTTCTGGTGCTTTTGGACCATGTTTAATTAAACCTTTAGAAGGAGAACAGTTTTTATACTTAGTCTTGCCATTAAGGAGATAATAATTTTATAGACGAAAATAAAGTTGTTATTGTTTTCGTCTAATTAATTTATGAAAATAAAGCAAATAATATTAAAAAACTATAGAAATTACGAACAAGAGAAAATAAAATTTGCTTCTGGAATAAATGTTTTTGTTGGGAAAAATGCTCAAGGAAAAACAAATATCCTAGAAGCAGTTTATTTATGTGCTTCTGCAAGATCTCATCGGACAGGTAAAGATGCCGAACTAATAAAAGATGGACATTCATATTATCAAGTAAAAATAGATTTTTCTGGTAAAGAAATAGATGATCAGTCTTTAGAAATAAAATATTCTACTAAGCCTCGAATATCTAGAGATATATATTATTGTGACATTAAACAAAATAGAATTGCAGATTTATTTGGTCTTTTCCATGCTGTTATTTTTGCACCCGAAGACTTAATGCTCATCAAAGATGGTCCAGCAGTTAGAAGACGTTTTATAGATGTTTTGATTTCTCAAATAAAACCATTATATTTTCGTAATTTGCAATTGTATCAGCAATATTTAAAACAAAGGAATCATCTCTTGAAAACATTAAGAGAAATGTTATACCAAAAAAAAGTAAATCCTAATTCTTTCAATGAAGATTTATATGAATTTAATTTAATTCAATTATCAATTTGGACCGAAAAATTGGCTGAAGTTCAGACAGATATAATTATAACAAGACAAGCATATGTTAATAAGATTTCAAATTATGCAAAAGAATCTTTAGCTATCATTTCTGATCAAACAGAAATACTAAATATTAAATATAAAACAGTTTCTGGTATTAACGTTAATGCTGATAAAGAGACTATTTTCCAGCAGTTAATCAATCGTTATATTAATCAACAAGATGATGATATCCAAAGAGGCAACACTGGCAGTGGCACCCATCGAGATGATTTAGAAATTTATGTAAATAATAATTTATTAAAAGAGCGAGGTTCACAAGGACAACAAAGATCTGCTGTATTAGCTATTAAGTTAGCAGAATTAAAAATTATTGAAAAAGAAACACAAGAAAAACCAGTTCTGCTCTTAGATGATGTTATGTCAGAATTAGATGAAAAAAGACGTGAACATTTATTATCTGCTTTTGAACAAAACCAAGTTTTTATTACTTGTACTGAGCTTGCACAAATTTATCCAAATTTTAAAGGAGAGTTATTAGATGAAAATGAAAGCTCTTTTAACGATATAGAAAATAGTCCGATGGTATCTCTTAATGATTCTGAAAATGACCTTAAAAATGCTTTAAATTTGGAGAAAGGAAACGACTACATCAAGTTTTATAAGATTGATAAAGGTACCGTTAAACCCCAAATTTTGCTACAATGAGTAGGTTGAGTAAATACAAATTTATATAAAAATTAAGAGGTAAAATTGTTTATTCATATCGGTGGAGAATATACTATCTCAAAATTATGGATAATTGGTATTTTTGATCTTGATCAAACAACCACTTATGGTAAAGATACAAATGATTTTTTAAAAAGGCAAGAAGATTTAGGACAGCTAGATATAGTGAGCCTAGAAATACCAAGGTCCTTTGTTGTTACTCTAGATCGAGTTTACCTCTCCCCTATCTCAGCAAGAACTTTAATCGATAGATTGAACACAAAAACAAACATAAGTTCGTTTTATAATGAAAGGTAATTTAATGCTAAAACAATCTTTAATTTTTTATGCAAATGATGAATTAAATAAAGCAAGAGATGAGTCTTTATCTGAACTAATAAAACGTGCAGATGAGGATGCAAAGAAGCGGACAAAAAATCAAAGAGATCAAGATGATTATTCTGATGATTTTAGAAATTTAGCAGATAATCCACGTGCTCTTTTGGATGATTTTGAAGAAGAAATTTCTGAGCAAAATCGTTTAGAGAATTTTGATACTGCTAATGAATCAGAATATAGAGATAGCGATATCCAGGTCTTAGAAGGATTAGAAGCAGTACGAAAAAGACCAGGTATGTATATTGGTGATACTACATCCAGAGGCTTACATCACCTAATTTATGAAATTGTTGCAAACTCGGTTGATGAAGCTTTAGCAGGCAGATGTGATTTAATAAAAGTTACTGTATTTCCAGATAATTCTATTAAAGTTGAAGATAATGGTATTGGAATTCCAGTGGGTATTCATCCTCAAACAGGTATTCCAACTGTCGAAGTTGTTCATACTATTCTACATGCAGGCGGAAAATTTGGTTCAGGAGCATATAGTGTTTCAGGAGGTTTACATGGAGTTGGTGCTGCTGTTGTAAATGCATTATCTGAATGGATGGAAGTCGAAGTACATCGAGAAGGTAAAATCCATACAATTAAATTTGAAAAAGGTGAAACGGTTGAACCTCTAGAAGTTGTTGGTGATACAGATAAACATGGCACTATCACCTTCTTTAAACCAGATAAAGAAATTTTCAAAAATGACGTTGTTGATTTTGACATCATGATTAATAGATATCGTGAAATGGCTTTTTTAAATCCGGAAGCAAAATTTATCTTAACAGATTTAAGAGAAGATCCACCTAATGAAAAAGAATTCTATTATGAAGGTGGAATTATTTCATTTGTTGAATATTTAAATCGAAACAAAAAAGTTTTAATAGATAAACCAATTTATTTTACTGGTAAACAAGATGATATTTTTGTTGAAGTTGTTATTCAATATAATGATAGCTATGTAGAAAATGTTTATAGTTATTGTAATAATATTGCAACTTTAGAAGGCGGCACTCACCTTACAGGCTTTCGTTCGGCCTTAACAAAAACTATTAATGATTATGCCCGTAAGTACAATTATCTAAAAGAAAATGAAGCAAACTTAGCTGGAGAAGATACTCGTGAAGGAATTTCTACAATTATTTCTGTAAAAATGGCAAACCCACAATTTGAAGGTCAGACAAAAACTAAACTTGGTAACGCTGAAGTTAGAACTGTTGTCGAAGGTATTGTTAATGAACAATTGGCTATTTATCTAGAAGAAAATCCGGCTATTGGAAAAATTATAATGAATAAATGTTTAGCTGCTGCTAGAGCGAGAGCTGCTGCTAGAAAAGCAAGAGATTTAACTAGAAGAAAAACTGTTTTAGAATCCAATGCATTACCTGGAAAATTAGCGGATTGTCAGTCAAATGATCCAACATTGTCTGAATTATTTATAGTTGAAGGAGATTCAGCTGGTGGATCAGCAAAACAAGGCAGAGAAAGAAAATATCAGGCAATTTTACCACTTTGGGGTAAAATGTTAAATGTTGAAAAATCTACACCTGACAAAGTTTATGATAATGATAAATTATTACCTGTTGTCTTAGCGGTAGGAGCTGGAATAGGGACAGAGTTTGATTTATCTAAAATACGTTATCATAAAATAATAATCATGGCAGATGCGGATGTTGATGGTTCACATATTAGGACACTCTTATTAACCTTCTTTTATCGTTTTATGAAACCATTAGTCGAAGCAGGTCATGTTTATCTCGCTTCTGCACCACTTTATCGTATTTTTCATGGGAAAGAAGAAGCATATGCCTATGATGAAGCTGATGTGGAAAAAATTAAAGCAGAAAAAGGTTGGGAAAATCCACGCATTCAAAGATTTAAAGGATTGGGCGAAATGCAACCTGAGCAGCTTTGGGAAACTA
>JAAYRJ010000165.1 GCA_012518845.1 Clostridiaceae bacterium | reverse complement strand
CTCAAACTCATAGGCTTGGCTGCCTGTGTCAACAATTCGACCATCTGCAGCTAGTAGTAACACCATTGTGCCTGATGTTCCAATATCAATACCAATTAAATATTCCATAGTCGTTCCTTTATTTATTTGTTATTAAGATTTTTTACGTTTTGATATGACATCAAAAATAACAGCTGCTAACAAGACAACACCTTTGACAACTCTTTGCCAGTTAGCATCAATACCCATGATTGACATACCGTTGTTAAGAACACCCATAAACAGAGCACCAATAACTGCGCCAATTACTGTACCTGTACCACCGTAAGCAGATGCACCTCCAAGGAATACAGATGCAATTGCATCCATCTCATATCCTGTACCCGCGGTTGGAGAAGCTGCATTGAATCTAGCTACAACAACTAAAGCAGCAAGTCCACTTAAGAAACCCATATTGGTATATGCTTTAAAGTAAACTTTTTCTGTATCAATACCACTTAATTTTGCAGCTTTTTCATTACCACCAACAGCATATAGATAACGTCCTGAAACTGTTTTAGCAGTGTAATAATGATAAATTGCAATAATGATGAAGAGATAAATTAAAATCATTGGCAAACCACGATAACTAGCTAATTTGTAAGTTACATAAAGTCCAACAGCTGCGACAACAACGATGGAGCCAATAGTTCCTCCTAAAGTAGTAGTTTTAACCGTTTGATTTTTTTCTTTCGCATATGTTCTGTATCTTAATACTGCAAATACAGCAACACCTATAATACCTATTACCAAGCAAGTTAAATCAAGCCCTTCTGGTCCTCCTAAGAAATTAGGAAAATAGCTGTTAAAGATATTTAAATATTGATCAGGATAAGGTGAAATAGTGAATCCGTCTAAAATAATTAGAGCGACCCCACGCCAAATCATCATACCACCAAGCGTCGCAATAAAAGGTGGAACTTTAATATAAGCAATAATAAATCCTTGAATTGCCCCAACCAAAACACCTAAGCCTAAGCTGATCGCCATAGTTAGATAGATATTCATACCATTCGTTACCATTAGTGTCCCAGTTACAGCACCTATCATAGCAACTACAGAACCGACAGAGAGGTCAACATTACCACCAGTTAAAATGGTCATCAACATACCCACGGCAAGAATAATGACATAGGCATTCTGGGAAATTAAGTTATTGATATTTTGTGGATTCAGAATGCTTCCTTCAGTCAGAATCGCAAAAATCAAAACAACAGCACCCAAAGCTATCATTAAAGTATATTTTTTTATAAATTGACTAACACTAGTTTTATTCATTTATAATTCCTCCTAATTAGCGTCCGTAACAATCATAGACATGATGTTTTCTTGAGTTGCCTCCGTACCATCCATTTCGCCTATGAATCGTCCTTCATTCATGATATATATTCGATCACACATACCTAATAACTCAGGTAGTTCAGATGAGATCATTATTACACCTTTACCCTCTGCGACCAAATCATTGATGATAGTATAGATTTCGTATTTTGCGCCAACATCAACTCCACGGGTTGGTTCATCTAAAAATAGTACATCTGGGTCTGTAAATACCCATTTACCTAACAAAATCTTTTGTTGATTACCACCACTCAGATTACCAATTTGTTGCTCGATAGACGTAGAAACAACATTCATTGATTTTCTAAACTGTTCGGCTACAGCTTTTTCTGCCTCAAAATCAATTGTTTGATTTTTACTTACTTTATCCATCTTGGCTAGAGTTGTATTGATCCTAATAGACTCAGACAAGATCAAACCATTTTCTTTTCGATCTTCGGTTAAATATGCAATTTTATTATCAATCGCTTCGCGAATTGTTTTCAATTCCACTTCTTGACCATCTTTAATTATTTGGCCACTGATGTTCTCACCATAGCTTCGACCAAAAACGCTCATTGCCAATTCGGTACGTCCTGCACCAACCAGACCTGCTATTCCAACAATTTCTCCAGACCGTAAAGTAAGATCTACATTATTAACAGCTTTACGTTCGGTGTGATTTGGATCATGTACAGTCCAATTCTTTAATTCAAAAATAGTCTCACCGATCTCTACATCACGATCAGGATATCTGTCTGTCATTTCACGACCTACCATACCCCTAACTATACGGTCTTCATCTACTGTTCGATCTTGATTTGGGATCGTTTCAATCGATTTGCCATCACGAATAATAGTAATTGCATCCGCTACATAAGAGATTTCATTCAACTTGTGTGAAATAATAATTGAGGAAATACCCTGACGTTGAAATTCAAGTATTAAGTCTAGTAATTCTTTTGATTCTTTTTCATTTAATGATGATGTTGGTTCGTCTAAAATCAACAATTTTACATCTTTTGATAGTGCTTTTGCTATTTCTACCAATTGACGCATACCCATACCTATATCTTCGATTAAAGTATGAGGTGAAACATCTAGACCTACCGTATTTAATAGTTCTTTAGCTTTTTCGTGGGTAGCATCCCAGTCTATATTGTGTTTACTACCGACTTCATTACCTAAAAAGATATTTTCACCGACGGAGAGATTTGGTACTAACGCAAGCTCCTGATGAACAATAACTATTCCTTTTTCTTCAGAATCGTTAATACCATTAAACTGACAAACTTCACCATTATAAACAATGTCACCCGAGTAGTCTCCATAAGGATAAACTCCTGAAAGGACATTCATTAATGTTGATTTTCCGGCACCGTTTTCACCACAAACAGCATGAATCTCACCACGTTTTACTGTAAAATTAACATCATCAAGAGCACGAACACCCGGAAAAGTCTTGATAATATTTTTCATCTCAAGTATGTTATCTGCCATATCATAATCCTTTCCTTTTATATATAAAAAAGGATCTGCTTAGTTTTTGGACCAAGCAAATCCTGGTTATGGAATCGAATTATTTCAAATCATCTTCTGTATAGTATCCAGAGCCAATTAGAACTTCTTCATAATTATCTATGTCTACTGCAATTGGATCTAGCAAGTTTGAAGGAATAATTCCTGTGCCATTATCATATGTTTCTGTGTCATTAACTGGTGGTTCTTCACCGTTAGCTAAAGCAACAATCATATCTACAACAGCTTGTGCTAATTCACGTGTATCTTTAAATACGGACATACTTTGTTGTCCACGGATAATGTTTTTGACAGCTGTAGTTTCACAGTCTTGACCTGTAATAATTGGGAAATTATCTCCTGGGTAACCATTTACAACTGCATTAGTAACACCGTTTGCAACCGAGTCATTGGAGCTAAGGACAGCATCAAGGACTGTGCCATCACCATAGTTGGCACTTATAATATTTTCCATACGTTTTTGAGCTTCTTCAGTAGACCAAGCATTTGTAGCTGTTTCTGCTAAACTAACTTGACCAGAAGGAACTACTAAGGTGCCGTCATCAATATATGGTTGCAATACTTTCATGGCTCCACCATAGAAGAAGTTAACATTATTGTCATCTGTTGGGCCTGTGAATATTTCGATATTATAGGTCTCATCAGTATTTTCTAAATCTAATGCGTCAGCAATGTATTGACCTTGCATTTCTCCAACACGCTCTAGGTCAAACGTAGCGTAGTAGGAAACAGCGTCACTATTCATGATTAAACGATCATATGAGATAACAATAACGCCATTTGCTTTTGCACCGTCTAATACAGTTGTTAAAGCTGAACCATCAATAGCAGCTATGACAATCACATCTGCTCCACTTGCAAGCATATTCTCAATTTGAGCAACTTGCTCACCTACATCATTATTTGCAAATTGTAAGTCTGCTTCAAATCCTTCTGCTTCCAATTCAGCTTTAAGATTCTCGCCATCTAAAGTCCAACGTTGGAGATCTTTTGTTGGCATAGAAATACCTATTTTTTGGATATCACCTGAAGCAGCAGGTACTTCAGCATCATCGCCAGTATCTTCAACATCTGCATCTGAACCTGTGTCGTCATCCGCGCCATTGCCTCCGCAGGCAGCTAGACTAAACACCATCAAAACTACCAATAGTAATGATATTAATCTTTTCATATTTTTTCTCCTAGTCTGTATTCGGCTTCTGTTAACTTAATAAATAAAAAGAGATCTGAAATGCCTCTGGTACAATAGTTTCACTACAAACTGGGTACCACCCTAAGAAAGGAACAAATCAGATCTCATGAAAAGTATACCATTAAATCT
>JAAYRJ010000164.1 GCA_012518845.1 Clostridiaceae bacterium | reverse complement strand
TTTGTCCATGCAGGTGGTGGCTTAATTGGACTTGGTGATCCTACTGCCTATCAAGCAAACGGTAGGTTTTTTCAGTTAGCAGATGTTTTTGGGATTGATAAAGAAGTTGGTTATTCACAAAGTACCAACAAATATTTTACACAAGTAACAGACGAACATTTTATCCTCAAAGATGTTACTGAGCCTATTGATTTTGGTGAATCAAAAGCTAATCTTTACGCTATTTCTGAAGCTACACAAATTCTTGAATATTCTAACGATGAAGTTCATATGGCAGTCAATGATTTTGGCAGAGGTAGAGCTTTCTACATGGCGGGTATGCCTTATAGCTTCCAAAATACTCGAATTTTACAACGAGCTATTTCTTATGTTATGGGTAAAGAAGCTGAATTTTACCGTTATATTGCCGAAGATATTCGTTTAGAAGTTATTGCTTATCCAGAAAGCAAACGCTTTTGCGTGATTAATAACTCTTTAGAAGAAGTAATAAGTGTAGTATATGATGGTTCTGGTAAAAAACATACGGTCAAGCTTGCGAGTGCCAAAATGAAATGGTTGGAGGACTAAGATGGAACTTGAAAAGAAACGTAGAAGAGAAAATATTCTATTGCTTATAATTTTTATAGCAGGCATAGTTTTACAGTTCGTTGGTAGCTCTAAAACAGGTTATCTAGGACTTGGTATTCAGCTTGTTTCATTGGCACTTATTATTTTAGTTTTGTACTTATATAACCGTCGCTATACTTAGGAAAGTCTTGTAGCTTAAATTTGCACGAGGAGTAAAAAATGTCAAAAGTAACATTAAAAAATATTAACAAAATATACGAAAATGGCTTTCAAGCTGTTTATGATTTTAATTTAGAAATTGCCGATGAGGAATTTGTAGTTTTTGTTGGTCCATCTGGTTGTGGAAAATCAACTACCTTACGCATGGTAGCAGGCTTAGAGGAGATAACTAGTGGCGAGTTGTATATTGGCGACACACTTGTTAACGATGTTGAGCCCAAAAATCGTGATATAGCTATGGTTTTTCAAAACTATGCACTTTATCCACATATGACAGTTAAAGATAACATGAGTTATGCCTTAAAAGTTGCTAGAGTTCCTAAGGCTGAAATAGATCAAAAAGTACAAGCAGCAGCTAAGATTTTAGGGCTAGAAGATTACTTAGATAATAAACCAAAGGAATTATCTGGTGGACAAAGACAGAGGGTGGCTCTAGGACGAGCAATTGTTAGAAACCCAAAAGTTTTTCTAATGGACGAACCTTTATCTAACCTGGATGCTAAATTACGGGTACAAATGCGAGCCGAAATTATCAAATTACATGAAAATCTAAAAACAACTTTCATTTATGTTACGCATGATCAAACAGAAGCAATGCCAATGGGTGATCGAATAGTGATTATGAAAGACGGCTATATTCAGCAAGTAGATAAGCCGGATGCAGTTTATTTCAAACCATATAATTTGTTTGTTGCTGGTTTTATTGGTTCACCCCAAATGAATTTTATCGATGGACAAGTTAGTTTAGTTAATGAAAAATATCAAATAGATATACTTGGTCAATCCTTGCCAATACCCGCAGATAAGGGTAAAATTCTAGAGAAAAATGGTTATTTAGATAAAGACATTATTATGGGGATCAGACCAGAACATATTTATGCTTCAGATCGACCAACAAATATGCCGCTAGAAGGCAGGGTTGATTTTTTAGAATTGTTGGGTTCTGAACATCATGTTCATCTTATGGTTAACGATCAAGAAATTGTAGCAAGAATCAATTCCGATGTTTTGGTCGAAAGAGAAAAATTACTAGAAGTCTTTATTGATCCAGATAAGATCCATTTCTTCGATCCAGAAACGGAGTTAAATGTATCTTTAGAATAAAAAATAGAAACTTAAAAAGGAAAATAGATAATGACAAAATTATCCAGCAAGCAATTGTATGGAATTCTCAATCAATGGGATATTGATAGCAATAAAGTAAATATTAGGCCCTATGGTTCAGGCCACATTAATGACACCTACCTAATAAATGATAAAAATAATCCAAATTCTACCAGCTATATTTTACAGCGTGTAAATCATGATGTATTTACGGAACCAGAAAAGGTCATGCGCAATATTGTTGATGTTACGACTTTTTTGGCGAAAAAAATAGGGGCAGAGGGCGGTAATCCAAGACGTGAAACACTTAACGTTCTGCCAACGGTAGACGGCGAGGCACTGAACATTATTGAGATTGAGTCAGCAAATGACGAAGTCTATCAAGAGTATTGGCGACTTTATATTTTTGTAGAAGATACAGTTGATTTTCAGCAGTCGCCCTCTTTAGAAATATTTGCCGAATCCGCTCGAGCTTTTGGGCGTTTTGCCAGACGCTTAATAGATTATCCTGCTGGAACTCTACACGAAACGATTGAGCGTTTTCATGATACGCCCAAGCGTTTTGATGATTTCCTTATAGCCATCAAAGCAGATCAAGTTGCTAGAGCCAAAACATGTCAACCTGAGATTAATTTTTTCTTAGAACGTGAACAAGATTGTCATGTTTTACAAGATTTACTCGAAAATGATCAATTGCCAGTTCGCGTTACCCATAATGATACAAAATTAAATAATGTTCTTTTTGATCGAGAAACAGGTAAAGGTCTATGTGTTATTGACCTAGATACAGTAATGCCTGGTCTTTTAGCCCATGACTATGGTGACTCGATTCGGTTTGGAGCTTCAACAGCTTTGGAAGATGAACCGGATTTGACCAAAGTTCATTTTAGTTTGGAGCTATTTGAAGCTTATACTGTTGCTTACCTAACAGAGGTGGGTCCTGTCATGACAGAGAAAGAACTAGAAACTTTGGCTTGGGGAGCAAGACTTATGACTTTAGAATGTGGGCTGCGCTTTTTAACTGATTACTTGGCAGGTGATACATATTTTAAAATAGAAAGAAAAAATCATAATTTAGATCGTACTAGAACTCAAATCAAACTTGTTTCCGAAATGGAAGTTAACTTTGATAAAATGCAAGAGATTATAATGAAATCGAAAAATTAAAGCAAATAGTTTATTAATAAATAATTAAATTGGGCAATTTCTGACAATAATTTATCTTTGAAATACGCAACATTGAAAGGGCAAAAGCACTATGAATAAAAATATTTTGGTAACAGGTTGCACTGGTTATATTGGCAGTCACACGACAGTAGAACTGCTTGAAAGTGGCTACAATGTTATTGGTATTGATAATTTTAGCAATAGCAGAAAAAGTGTTTTGACCCAAATCCAAAAAATCACAAATCAAGATCTTGTATTTTATGAAGGCGACATATTAGATGGTGATTTACTAGAAACAGTATTTTCTGAAAATCAAATAGATGCTGTTATTGATTTTGCGGCTTTTAAAGCAGTAGGCGAAAGTGTAGCAAAGCCTGTTGAATATTATATTAACAATATTTCAACCCTTTTAAATCTTTTGCAATACATGCAAAAGCATACAGTCAAAAAGATTATTTTTAGTAGTTCGGCCACTGTTTATGGAGATCAAGCGTCGATGCCAATTGATGAAACAGCAAAAACAGGTGAAACAACCAATCCTTATGGTACGAGCAAACTATTTGCTGAAAAAATTTTACAAGACTTATATTTTGCTAACAAAGATTGGAATATCGCAATTTTGCGTTACTTTAATCCAGTAGGAGCACATCCAAGTGCCTTGATTGGCGAAGAGCCCTCCGGTAAACCAGCAAATTTGATGCCAATTATTATAAATGTAGCTTTGGAAAAATTTGAAAAAGTAACAATCTATGGCGATGATTACGACACAATTGATGGAACAGGTGTTAGAGATTATATTCATGTTGTAGATTTAGCAAAAGCTCACGTCAAATCGCTAGACAAAATAATCAAAGAGAACGGCGGTTTAGACATTTATAACTTAGGAACTGGTAATCCCCAAAGTGTTTTGGAACTAATCAAGGCTTTTCAAATTGCAAATGATATTAAGATAAAATACGAAGTAGGTGCAAGACGTCCTGGCGATGTTGCTATGGCTTATGCAAATCCAGCCAAAGCTGAAAAAGAGTTAAATTGGCAAGCAGAATTGGATGTAGAAGCTATGTGCAAAGACGCCTATCAATTTGCTATCAAAAATTTAGTTTAAAATGTGATTCTATACAAAAATAAAAATTAATTTGCAAGAAAATTATTGAAATTATTGGACTTTATCACAAACTTATATTAAAATCTAAATGTCGTTAAAAAAATTGAAACCACTACTATTCTTATCTAAAAGCTTTTCAGAGTTGTTTAGCAATTTTCTGTGTGAAAAATGTGAAAAAATCTTTTAAAAGGAGAGATTATGAAACGTATTAAGGTAGAGCGAACTTTTACTAGAGGCATCGCTTTAGCAGAAGCTTTTGTGTATGAACAAGTGGAATTAAAACCTTCACAAAAAACCCTAACTGATGATTCAGAAATAGAA
>JAAYRJ010000163.1 GCA_012518845.1 Clostridiaceae bacterium | reverse complement strand
TCAAAACATGCTATTCGGTCTTGCATGCCATTTTTTAAATAGCCATTCATCATAGTTAACTCATAATAATCGGTTAACATTGTCATATTTGTTCTTAAATTCCAATTATCAGACATTTATTTTCCCCGTTCTTTGTGATGCATCAAACAAAAAATTTTGTAAACTATCATCACCAAATAATTCGTTTTCAAAATATACTCTGTTCAAAAACAATCCCTGTGGTGGCATTGTTTTTCCTAATCTACGCCGATCTTTTGCTAAAATCAAATCTGGCAAATCCGACTTGTTTATTTTACCATTTCCTATATATACTAGCGTACCAGCAATAATACGCACCATATGGTACAAAAACCCGTCACCAAAAACATTTATTTCTAATATGTTTTTGGTTTCAAACTTAAGATTAATTCCTGTTATTTCTCTAACCGTATGACGTACTGGTGAACCTTGATCCATAAAAGAAGCAAAATCCTTTTCCCCTATAAAGTAAGATAGAGCTGCTTTCATTTCCTCAATATCCAGGCTTTGATTAATATGGGCTACAAAATTCCTTAAATATGTTGGTTTGTGTCTTTCAATAAATAAATAGTAAGAATAATGCTTACCAATAGAATCAAATCTTGCATTAAACTCAAGCGGTACTTTTTTAGCGGCAATAACGGCTAAGCCTTCCGGAAGAACAGTATTGTATGCGAGATGAATCTTTTCGATTGGTATTGATGTTTTAGTAATAAAATTTGCTATTAAACCTTTGGCATGAACACCTGAATCTGTCCGGCTTGAACCTACAATTTGGATAACTTCGCCAGTTAATTCTTGCCAAGAGTTTTGTAACACCTCTTGCACAGTTAATGCATTCTTTTGAAATTGCCAGCCATGAAAACATGAACCATCAAAAGAAATTTTAATTGCAATATTCTGAACCATCTTATAATCTTATATTATTCTTTATTTGAATACTAATCTGTTTACGCACTAAATGGCTACCAAAATATTAATAAATCAAGCCGTCTTTCAAGCAATCATCAGCAAACAAAGCAGCACCCAAAGTTCCTGCCTTATTTCCCAAAGTTGCTATTACAATTTTAGGAATAGCTACTTCACCATGTAGAAATGATTGTTTAATAGCTTCATCTTCACACAAATCAACTAAACATTGACCTTCATTGCTTATGCCGCCACCAATAATAACAACATCAGGCATATATGAATTGATTACATTAGCAATCCCAATTGCTAAATATTTGGCATATGTTTTAACAACTTTTGTACCAACAGGACAATCATTACGCCAAGCATTAAAAGAAGTTCGACCAGAAACTTTTCCTTCAGCATTTGCTGTTATTGCCAAAATTGAGTCCGGATTTTCTGCTATAGCTTCTTTTGTTTGACGTATAAGTGCGGTGGCTGAAACATAAGATTCAAAACATCCATTTCGTCCACAAGTACAAGGAATACCATCTATTTCCATAACTGTATGGCCAAACTCTGATGCTGCTTCATTAAATCCTAAATAAACACGATCGTTAATAACAACACCTGCGCCCATTCCGGTTCCAAGAGTTAAAGTAACAGAATTTTCCGCACCTTGGCCTGCTCCAAGCCTACTTTCTGCTAAACCAGCAAAATTTGCATCATTACCTAAATAAATTGGACAATTAAAAATCTCCGTTAATTTTTTTCGTAGAGGATATCTACGAAAAGGCAAATTACCTGCAAATTCATAAATTCCAGTTCTATTTATCGCTGTTCCTGGAACTCCAATTCCAATCGCCTTTAAATCCTCTTTCCTATAGTCATGTTTTGACAGTAAATCAAGACTGTGTTTTGTCAAGTTTTCAACTATTTGATCTGAATTTTCTTGATTATCCTGAGTACGAAAAGAATCTTCTACTAACAATTCAAAATTTTCAGAAACTAAACCAAGCTTTATACTAGATCCACCTACATCAACTGCAAGAAAAATAGCCATATACGCCTCCGTATTTATTATTTTGTTCTATTATAACAAATTTGTAAATTTATAATGACTGAATAATATGATTGAACAGGCCAATAAGAAACCAATAGTAAAAATCAAATCAAGTCGTTCATATTTTAGCTCTTTTAGCTTTGTACGTCCTTCTCCGCCACGATAGCAGCGAGCTTCCATAGCTAAAGCCAATTCTGAAGCCCGTCTAAAAGAACTAACAAATAACGGTACAATAATTGAAACATAACCTCTTATTTTTGTATAAAAGCCTCCAGCATCAAAATTTGCTCCTCTAGAACTTTGGGCTTTTATAATTTTTTGTGTTTCTTCCATTAAAGTTGGAACAAAACGTAATGCGATTGAAATCATCATTGCAATTTCATGTGCAGGCACCCGGAAAACTGTTAATGGTTTCAATAAACTTTCAATTCCATCTGCTAATTGTAAACTAGTAGTTGTAAGAGTTAATAAGATCGTAGTGTCTAGTACCAAAAAAATTAATCTTGCTGACATAATTATGGCATTTTTTAAGCTAGCATCTGTGATTTCTAAAAAGTAAAACTTAAATAAAGTATTACCCTCACCTGAAAATATATTAATAATAAAAGCAAAAATAATAATAAACGACACACTGCGTAAGCTTTTTAAAATTTCTTTGACTGGAATTTTAGAAATTAATATTAATATTATTGAAAAAACAGCAATCAAAACTAATGGAAATGCCGTACGTGGAATTAAAATTGTAATCATTAAAATTATTAACAAAATAAATTTTGTCCGAGGATCTAAACGATGTAAGATAGAATTGCCAGGATAGTATTTTCCTAAGAGCAAGCGATTATGCATCTTTATATCCTCCCCCAGATTTATCTTTTTTCATAAATTCAGACTCGATTGTATCTGATTTTATATAGTGCAATAACTTTGCTAACACCTCATTTACTGTAAAACCTGTCAAATCAGTAGAAAATTCCGTTGATATTTTTTTTGAAAATTTATAAATAGCTGGTTCTTCCAAACCTGCCGATTCTAACAATGAATCATTAGAAAATATCTTTTCTTTTTTAGCAAAATCTACCAATTTACCATCTTCTAAAACCATTACCCGATCAGCCAGTTCTGCAACTAGGTTCATATCGTGTGAGACTAAAATAATTGTTTTTCCATTTTCACGTAATTTTGAGATATAGGATAAAATTTCATTTTTTCCAATTGGATCAAGACCTGCTGCAGGTTCATCTAATACATAAATATCACAATCCATAGCTATTACGCCTGCAATAGCCACACGTCTTTGTTGGCCACCAGAAAGCTCAAAGGGTGATCTGGTTAGCAATTCTTTATCAATATTTACAATCTTAATCGCTTCATTAATATTTTTTTC
>JAAYRJ010000162.1 GCA_012518845.1 Clostridiaceae bacterium | reverse complement strand
GGTTGATCTGCACCGGTCGTAGATTAATTACGACGAACACTTTTATAGGAGATTTTATGAGTCATATTGCACTCTATCGCGAATGGCGACCTCAAACCTTTTCTGATGTTGTTGCCCAAAATCAAGTTACATACCCTTTAAAACAATCCATAATTAATGGAAGTATTGGACATGCCTACTTATTTAGTGGTACAAGAGGTACTGGCAAAACTTCTACAGCTAAAATTTTTGCTAAGGCAGTCAATTGTTTAGATCCAAAAAATGGCGATCCATGTAACCAATGCGAAATTTGTGAAGTAATTAATGATGGTTCCTTGCTAGATGTTATGGAAATTGATGCAGCCTCTAATAATAGTGTTGATAATATTAGACGGATTACCGAAGAAGTTGTCTTCATGCCAACTAGGGCAAAATATAAAGTTTATATAATAGACGAAGTGCATATGTTATCTGCTGGTGCTTTTAATGCATTACTAAAGACATTAGAAGAACCGCCATCACATGTTATTTTTATTTTAGCAACAACAGAACCACACCGTATACCTGCAACTGTACTTTCTCGTTGTTTGCGTTTTGATTTTAGGAGAATTTCTCAAAAAGAAATTGTAGGAAATTTAGTCAAAATAGCAACTAATGAAGAAATTGAGATTGAAGATTCAGCCTTAAATGTGATTGCTCAACTATCAGACGGTGCAATGCGTGATGCTATTTCCCTATTAGACCAGGCAAAATCTGGAATTACACCTCCAATCACAAATGAAAAACTGTTTGACATGATTGGTATTGTCCAGGATCAATTTCTGCTAAAAGTAACCGTTGCTATCTGTAATAACGATTTAAAAGAAATTTTAAATTTAGTTGAACAAATGGTGATGTCTGGTAAGGATCTCGAAAGATTTATTACTGAATTTGCTCAATTTTTACGTAATCTATTAATCACACAAATTACCAAAAATATGGATGATTGGTTTGGCTTCTCTGAAAGTCAACTTAATTTAATTAAACAATTGTCAAAAGATATTTCTTCAGACACGTTATTAAACTGGATAGAAGAATTGTCTAAATTATCCAACAATCTTAGATTTGTTAGCGATGTGCGGGTAGCAATCGAAATTTCTTTTATCAAATTGATGAAGGTAGTTGAGCCAAAAACCAATTCTATTACACTTGATAAAGATGAAAACACTGGAAAAATAGACAATAAAGAAGTAAATTCTTCCGATGTGTCAACAACAAAAGTTGATAATGAAGATTTAGAAAAAGTAAGAGTAGCAAAAAAAATTGAAGATGATTCAGGCAAAAAAGTTATTACAGAGATTGATGCTGAGCAAAAAATAAAATCCTCAAAAAAAGAAGAAAGCATAGAGGAAGAAGAACATTCTAGCAGTACTCCTGCAAAGAAGCAGCCAGTAGTTATTTCAAATGATAAGTCTAAATCGATGGATAATAAAAGCCAAAAAGAAATATGGCAAGCAACGCTAGATGGCTTAGTCAAAAAAAATCGCATAGATCTAAAAATGTTGCTCTCACCTGCAATCATTGAAGCTAAAGATCAAGATTGGAAAATCATATTTAGTGACGACCTAAAAGC
>JAAYRJ010000161.1 GCA_012518845.1 Clostridiaceae bacterium | reverse complement strand
TCTTAATATTTTTTTCTAGATCTATATAGTCTTGATCAGATAATCCTGTGAATAAAGACCAGGTTTTAATATCTGGTTGAATACTTTTGCTTTTGTTTTCTTTTGACATATCATCCCTTTCTTCCACTGGCTACAGGATGTAGCATTTATTCTTGTGGTAAGACAAATATGCTCAAACAACCCTTCCCGAATTTAATTTTAACATTTTTTAAATTATCGTTGGTATCTTTAATAGGAAGATTACTCACACCTATCGAGACTTCACGTCTTAAGATATATTCTTCTAACAAGTATTCAGCATCAATTATGCTGACATTTTCAACTGTTTCGGACATAGAAAACAAACTAAAGGTTGGATTTTTAAGATCAAAATCGGCTTGGTCTTGAAAATTTAAAGTAACTTCTCTTGTTTCACTAGTATTATTTTTCAGTATGTATTGGAAGCATCTACCATCAGTTAAAAGAAAATCAAATCTATCAGCATGTTTTTGAGCTATTAGTTGATTGTTGAGAAGATGGTCATAGCGACTACCAAAAGCAGCTAAAAACATAATGAGCGGCTTTTTTTTGTTTGAATTCTGTAGCTCTTTATTTTCTAAAATTTTCTCAATGTTGTTCAGTACATATTTGATGGCAAGTTCAGAGTCGGTAAAATCTTTTCTAGCTGGAAATTGGTGATTTTCTACACCCAAACCAAGATAATGATCGATGAGTTCATTATCAACAGAGTCACGATCACCAATAAAAACATTCGGCAATAAATTAGTATTACTTATAAGGTTTAAACCACCATCCGCCGCCAGGATAAAATCAGACTTACTCAACAATTCATCAAACTTTTTTCGATTATTTACTTCCCCATTTAAAACAATGGCAATTTTTATCATAAATTAGCCTTATAGCCTTTTTCAGCAGCGGTACGCATTATTGCAATTTCTGCTTCTCTATCTTTTTTTGAAAAAATAGCACTTCCTGCTACAAAAGCATTTGCTCCCATTTTAGCTACATTTTCAATGTTTTCACTTGATATTCCCCCATCAACTTGAAGAAAAATATCACGTCCAGATTCATTAATCATATCTTTTGTTCTTTTGATTTTTTCGTACATAGATTCAA
This sequence comes from Clostridiaceae bacterium, assembly GCA_012518845.1. GTDB lineage: Bacteria > Bacillota > Clostridia > Saccharofermentanales > DTU023 > UBA5436. The sequence continues at coordinate 41,041 of JAAYRJ010000161.1, read as the reverse complement.
TATATGCTTGACCACCAAAGCCTGGATTTACCGTCATTATCAAAATTAAATCAACATACGGTAAATACTCTTCGAGAGTACTAATAGAGGTCCCAGGATTGATAGCAATACCAGCTGAGCAACCTAATTCTTTAATTCTTTGTATTGTACGTAGACCATGTGTAGCAACTTCCTGATGAATAGTTATATTATCTGCACCTGATTTGGCAAAAACTTCCAGATATTGATCAGGATTGGTGATCATTAAATGTACATCTAATAATAAATCTGTGTGAGGTTTTATTGCTGATGCAACTATTGGGCCAAATGAAATATTTGGAACGTAATGCCCATCCATAACATCAAAGTGTAGCCAATCAGATGAGGCAATAGTTTCCATTTCTTCAGCCAATTTTGCAAAGTCTGCAGCTAAAACGCTAGGACAAATTACAATGTTTTGATTTTGATTTTTTTTCAACATGTTTCACCTAATACTTTCTACTAGTTTCTATTTCATTTCTTAATTGATTATATCTTAATAAACGATTTGGATGTATTTCTTCTGGTGTTGCTGCAAGAACAGCACATTTAGGTTCATGTCTATGAGTACAATTATTAAATTGACAATTTGCAGCTAGCTTTTTTAATTCAGGATAAGAATTTGTAAAATCCTGTGGATCGAGATCAAGATCCGTTAAGGAAATAGCTTGAAAACCTGGTGTGTCTGCAATGTAACTATCTTCGAAAGGGAAAAGTTCAATATGTCTTGTAGTCTGCTTCCCTCTTCCAGCTTTTGTAGACAGATCACCGGTTAGCATAACCTCTTTATTAAATAAATGATTTAATAATGTAGACTTTCCTACCCCACTTTGACCTGCAAAAGCAACCACCTGATTTTTAATACTATTTTTTAAGTTTTTAAGATCGCTGTCATAGTTTTTGCCGACAACAAAAATAGGAAATTTGGTCGGCTTGTAATTTGCGATTAATTCATCATAGCTCTTTTTTTCAGATTGATTATCTATTAGATCGTATTTTGTAAAAATTAATATAGGTTCAATATTTAGTAATACTGCATAGGATAGCAATCTATCAATCAAAAAAAAGTCAGCTTTAGGTAATTCCAGTGATGCTGTAATTAGTAGCATATCTAAATTTGCCATAGGTGGTCTAATGAGGAAGTTTTTTCTAGGTAAAATTTTATCGATAACATAAGGAATGTCTGGGTCACCAGATAAAGAATACTGGATTATATCACCTGGTAAAGGGCTCATTTCATCTTTACGAAAAATACCTCTAGGTACAGCGATTCCCTCAAAATAAGGCTCATAACGGTGCAATAAATACTGTCCACCAACCCCTTTCAAGATAACCGCCTGATTATTTGTTAATTTTTCCATTATCTTCTTTCTAGAAATCTACATATTAAAAATCTTTGCTCTTTATACTTAAATGTATGGAACTACTTTTATTTATCAGTTCACTGATGGCTCAGATTCACCACCTGTCACAGTTTCATCAACATCTGGTGAAATAATGTTTTGATAATCATCAAAGGTTCCTAATACAAAAACCAACTCTAATGAGCTATCTAATAGTGTACCAGGTGAAAGAGACTGTTCCAAAATATAACAATCTTCAGGGTTGGTTTGATGATGAGCAGCATTTCTTGAAGCTTCGCTAATGTACTGAACACTGATGGTACTTGGTGCAGAATAACCCCATGATTGAATTAGGTTTAAGGCAACGTCCCAAGTTGTTCCGACTAGATTAGGTATACCTATTTCTTCTGATTGGGTGGTTGCTTCCGTAGGAGAGATAAAATCGTTATATTCCGCCACACTACCATAAGTAACCGCTACTGTTGAGCCTGATTTTACCTCCGAATAAGCTGAAGGATTTTGAATAATAATTACTCGTTCAGGTTCTGGTAAATATTGTCCAATTGGTGATGCGGATCCCAAAGTCAAACCAGCTTGTTCAAGTAATTGAACTGCATCATTCCATCTATAACCTACTAAATCAGGAACTGTAGTATTTTCATCTTCGGATGATATATAAAGATATACGCTTTCGCCAACAGGTAAAGTATTTCCTGCCATAGGAACAGTTCTTATAACATGATCAGGAGAAACTTGAGTTGAAGTTTCTTCAACAATAACAACATTATAACCTGCATTTATCATAATATTTTCAGCTTCCTGACGAGGAAAATTAACTACATCCGGTACAGTTGAGCTTTCTGCACCTGCACTGACTTTAAATTTAAGCTGATCTTCACCTTTTGTAAATTTATATTTAGCCTCTGGTTTTTGATCGAAAATATTACCAACGGTAATATCACTAGTTTCCCAATCTATAACAATGTCTTCGTGTAATACTAAATTATATTTTTCATTTAATTCTTCAACAACTGCTTCAATATCCCTACCAGTATAATCTTCGAGGGTAAAAGCTTCTACTTCATCTTGGGCACTGTCCATAAACCGGTTGTATATGAAGATGAATCCAGCGACTAATAGTCCGATTGCGATCAAGGCAATAATAATAGATCCTGCAGTATCGCGAATTCTTGAACGTTTATTTTTATTAATTGAGTTTTCGACTTCATAAACTTTATTAAAGTTAGATGAACTTCGATTTTGTGCACCCAAGGCGGAAGAAGTTTTAACTTTATTTGGTTCTCCAACTATAACACCATAATTACCTTCAGGATTTCTCATAAAAGAGTCGAGCTCTCTTACAAAGGAATTTACAGTTTCGTAGCGATTTTGTGGACTTTTTTGAATAGCTTTAAAGACAATTTTGTCTAATGCTTTGGGTAAAGAACCAATATATTTAGATGGAGGTTCTGGCATTTCTTGCAATTGTTTGATTGCTACTGCTACTGATGAATCACCATCAAATGGCAATTCTCCTGTTAATGCTTCATATAGAATAATTCCTAATGAATAAAGATCGGAGCGTTCGGTTACATGACCGCCTCTTGCTTGTTCTGGAGAAAAATAATGGACAGAGCCAAAAGCAATTCCACCTGTTAAAGTGATGGTGTTTGCACTAGTGGTTCTAGCGATGCCAAAATCTGTAACTTTGGCCACCATATCAGAAGTAATCATTACATTTTGAGGTTTAATATCTCGATGAATAACGCCTCTTTTATGTGCATGTTCCAATGCTAAACCGATCTGAATGGTCAACGGTACAGCTAGTCTATAATCAAGTGCTCCTTGCTCTCTAATGAGATCTTTAAGGGTTTTTCCCTCAACATATTCTTGAACTATATAACGAACTTTTTCATCTTGTCCGTAATCTAGTACTGCAACTATATTTGGATGATCAAGACTTGCTGCAGCTCTGGCTTCCGTAGCAAAACGCCTAATAAATTCAGGATCATCAGACAATTCATCTCGCATTATCTTTAAAGCAACATAACTATGTGTCTCAATATCTTCAGCCAAATAAACGTGAGCCATACCACCTTGACCTAAAGGCCTAACAATTTTGTAACGGTCTCCTAAAACATTACCAGCCGATAATTGTTGTCGATTTGTATGCATTTATTCCTCCTGAAAAAATTAATCAAAAAATAAATTTAGGACTGTGATATTGTCCTTCCCACCTTTTTCCAAGGCTTGATTTACTAATTCTTGGCATGTTTCTTCTGGATCATTACTATGCATTAAAATATTTTCAATTTCTTTATCTTCGACGTAGCCATGAAGACCATCACTAGAGAGAAGAAAGCGATCTCTTTTTCTCAAATCAATATGTAGTAAATCTGGTTGTAAATATTCTGGAGAGCCTAATGCTTGGGTTAAAACATGTCTTTGTGGATGTTTATGTATTTCAACAGGAGAAATTGTTCCCGCTTCAATCATTTTCTCAACTACTGTATGATCTTTTGTTAAAGTTTCTAAATAATGATTTCGTAATAAAAAACATCTTGAATCCCCAATATGAGCAATATATACGCTATCTTCATAAAATACTGCAATCGTTAAGGTTGTTCCCATGCCTCTGTTTTTAGGGCTTTCTAAAGATTGTAAATAAACCTTAATATTTGCTTTTTGAATCACATCGTTTAAGATGTGCAAAATATTTTCGGAATCTATTTCTAATGGTAAATCTTTGCTCAGTTTATCTTGAACATATTCTACTGCAACTTTACTAGCTAATTCACCATTTAAATGTCCACCCATACCATCTGCAACAATTGCCACAAAAGGAAAGTCCTGAGAAAACTCAATAAAACCATAATTGTCTTCATTACCATGACGTACTAATCCAATGTGGGACAAAGCTGCAAATTTGAACTTTTTTGACATTTCTATGCTCTTTCACTACCTTAATAATTTGTCTCTTGATACAAATAAACAATTATATATTAATTCTTATTTTCAAGATAATAACACACAATAATAGACATTAATTTTATAATAAAGATATCTTAGTGGCAAGATTTAACAAATAAATTGACAGTTTTTTAAGCATTTTGCCTTCTCAATTGTCCACATGCTGCAGTTATATCTTGACCAGCTGAGAATCGGATTGTTGAATTGATCTGATTTTTCAACAAAACTTCCTGAAACTTATCAATAGTTTTTTGATCAGGTCTGGTCCAATCTGAACCGGAAATTTCGTTTGCAGGTATTAGATTGACATGGACATTCTTATTTTTTAGTAGATTTGCTAAGTTTTCAGCTTCTTGAGGATGATCATTAACATCCTTAAATAAGGTATATTCATACGTAACTCTTCTGCCAGTTACTTTGAAATAATAATCTCCCGCTGAAATTATTTCAGGAATTGTGTAATGTTTCGCAATTGGCATTAACTTATTTCGTGTATCTTGATTTGATGAATGAAGAGAAATTGCTAATGTTACAGGTAAATTTTCATGAGCTAAACGTTTGATTTCAGGTGCTAAACCACAAGTGGATAGAGTTACATTCCTTAAACTCATGCTTATTCCATCGTCTGAACGTAGACGTTGTAAAAAAGTGATTGTTTCATCATAATTATCCAACCCTTCACCTATCCCCATCAAAACGGCATGAGAGATCCGGCTTTTTTCTGCATAGGCAATAATTGCAATTTGAGCTAACATTTCGCCAGCTGTTAAATTTCGATTTAAGCCTAATTTGGCAGAAGCACAAAAATGACAGCCCATCCGACATCCAACTTGCATCGTTAAACAGATTGAATGACCATAATTGTAGTGCATAGAAACAGTTTCAATAATATTTCCATCTTGCAATTGCAAGAGATATTTTTTTACAGGTTCTTTTTCAGAAGTTTCTACCTGAACAATTTTTATTGGAGGCCAGTGCATTTCTTCTTTTAGTTGTTCTCGCATTTTTATTGAGATATTTGTCATTTCATCAACAGACTGAATATGTTTTTCTTGCCAGCCAATAAGTTGATCAACTCGAAAACTTGGCCACTTGTACTTTTCGGCTAATTGATCAAAAGATTCACGATCGAAATCATAGAAAGTTTTTCTTAAGTTTTTATGTTTATGCATCATAGAATTGTCCAACCATCGTTAATTATTTTTTTTGCAAACATGAAATATAAAATCCATCCAAATTGTAATTACCTGGCAATATTTGAATATCGTTATCAATTGTTAATTTGTTAATTATGGGTTTTGCCTGTTCCATAAAGAAAGGAATTAATTTATTTAAATCCACTTTATTAAAGGATTTTCCGGTTTTTGATTCAAGAAACCTACTAATCAAATTTTGATTTTCATCTGGATTAATTGTACAAGTACAATAGCAAATTATGCCATTTTCCTTTAACAAACCAGCAGCATTATTTAATAACTCTAATTGCAATTTAGGAAAGTTTTGCATTTTTTCATAAGTTAATTTTAACTTTATCTCTGGCTTATGATGAACAACACCTAAACCACTACAAGGTACATCTAAAACAATGAAATCAAATTGCTCTTTGTTTACTTCATGTAGTTTTAGTTCTTGCAATTCAATTTTTAAGGCATCAATATTTTTTAGATTGAGGCGCTTAATATTTTCCAATAAACTTGCAAAACGTTTTTCATTTGGTTCAAGTGCTAGAATATTGAGTTTGGGACAACAATTCTTAAAAGCAATAGTTTTACCACCTAAACCTGCGCAGGCATCTAAAAAGTTAATTGCTTTTTCTGTATCTGATTCTAAGAGATGGATTGTTTTGCTAGGTAATACCGCAGATTCGTTTTGTATGTAAATTTTTCCTGCTTTAAATCCAGGTAGCTCTGAGATATTACCAGAAAAATTTTTCAAAATATAAGTGTTCTCCAATAGGTAACCTGGTTCAACTTCTATCTTATGCTGCGAACATTGACTTAACCATTTTTCTTTCTCAGCTACATTCCCTATAAATAAGATGGTTAGATCTCTGGGACTAGCCATGCTGTTTTTCAAAAATTTAATTGTTTTTTCTTCACCAAACCACTGTTTGTAAAGACCAAAAATTTCTGCAGAAAAACCAAATTCTAAATGTTTTCTTTTTTTGGGTAAATCTAAGGATTCAGAATTTATTTTTCTCAAAACTCCATTAACAAATCCAGAAAAATGCTTTTTCTGGAAAAATTTTGCTAATTTTACAGATTCATCTATTGCAGCAAAAGCTGGTATTTTGTCACCAAACTTTAGTTGCCAAACTCCTATTCTCAAAATAAGCAAAATATAAGGATCAATTTTCTTAAAATCAAGATCTGAAAATGCTTGTATCCAATAATCAAGAAACGGCAGGCGTTCAAGCGTGCCGTAAACTAATGCTGTCATGAATCGTTTATCTAAATCAGTGAAATCACCTTTTGAAAATAACTCATTTAGAACATCATTTGAAAACTTGTCTTGATTGATTATTTGATCTAAAGCAGTTATAGCATTTGCTCTTACTGGGTCAAAATCTTTCATGTAAATTTATCTGCGATTACTGTTATTTACAATTGAAACAAGTCTTAAGAGCGAAACCAAAGCACTTGCAGCTGAAGCTACATAAGTCATAGCCGCCGCCCGCAAAACTTTTTTTGCACCTTTTAATTCACCAGCATCTAACATATCAGTATCATTTAAAATAGTTATCGCTCGATTACTTGCGTTAAATTCAACTGGTAAAGTAACAAAATAAAATAAGACTGCAAACAAGTATAGAAACAAACCAATATAAGCAACTGTAATTCCAAAGTTGCCCCTACTAGCATAAGCGTTAATCATAATGCCAATAAATGCTAAGTAAGGTCCAGACCTTGAACCTATATTTGCAACAGGCACTAACGCTGCCCTGAGCTTGTTTGGAAAATAATTGACACCATCTTGAATGGCATGTCCAGCTTCATGAGCTGCAACACCTATTGCTGCAATTGAGTTATTGTGCATTGTTGATTCAGACAGTCGCAAAGTGTTATTGCGTGGATCATAATGATCTGTCAGTTCTCCGTGTGTACCTTCAACTCTGACATCTAAATTATTCATCTGAATTATTTTCCTGGCAGCTTGCTCACCTGTTAAGCCTGATTTGGTGGGTACTGTATTATATTTTTTAAAAGTTCTGCGTACAGATGCCTGGGCAATTAAGCCGAAAATCATCGTAACGATCATTAATATCAAATAAATCATGTTTTCACTCTCCCGAATTTTTGTCTTTCTTCATAATTATGTGAACATATACTAGAGTCCATCTTTTTACCCGAAGCAAATTGAATTTTTCCTAATTTAAGGGCATCTTTACCACACTGAACTGTGAAACCGTCATCACAACTTATCAGTTCACCTGGTTTATAAATTTGAGATACTGAGTCTTGTGAAATGACGATTGCAGAGAAAACCTTTACCCGTTTGTCGTCAAAAAAAGTAAAACTACCAGGCCAAGGTTGTGTTCCACGAATTAAATTACTAATTTCAGATGCACTTTTTTGCCAATCGATTTCACCAACATCGCGATGCATTTTCATAGCATAACTAGCTTTACTTTCATCTTGCTTTATAGGTTTAAAATTACCGTCAAAAAAATCAGGTAAAAAACTTACAATTGAATCAGCTCCTAAAGTAGCAAGGCGATCAAATAATTCACCTGCTGTTTCATCTACTTTTATTGGAATTTCAACCTGATGTAAAATATCGCCTGTATCCATTCCCTTGTCCATCTGCATAATTGTGATACCTGTAACTTCTTCAGCATTTATGATAGCCGCATTTATAGGCGAAGCACCACGATATTTAGGCAGCAAAGAGGCATGAATATTAATACAACCAAACGTTGGAATTTCTAAAATTTCTTCTGTAATAATTTGACCGTATGCTGCCGTAATAATTAAATCCACTTTAGATTCTTTGAGATAATTTTTCATTTCTTCTGAATTTATGGATTCTGGCTGTAGCAATTTTAAATTGTTAGCATTGGCATAAGCAGCAACAGGAGTGTCTGTAACAATCTGTTTTCTGCCTTTAGCTCTATTTGGCTGGCTGATAACAGCAATTATTTGGTAATTTGCTTCATCTAAAGCTTTGAGTGTTGGTACAGCAAAATCCGGAGTACCCATAAAAATAATTTTATAATCTGGCAAAGATTTAGTTTTATTCTTCTTCTGCAATTAGATCATCCTTTTTTTCCGTTTGATTATTATCATCATTATTATTGTCTTCTTCTTGAGACAGCTGGGATTCATGCACCAACTGACCTATCAATTTTTCTGTGAACATGATGCCATCTAAGTGATCATATTCATGTTGAATACATCTTGCCTTTAAACCTTCAGCTTCCATCTCGTGAAATTCGCCATTTAAATCTTGATACTTCAATTTAAGATTTGTCGAACGCTTCACTTGACCATACATTTGAGGTAATGATAGACAGCCTTCATAAGCAACACTTTCTCCATCTTTTTCAACAATTTCTGGATTTATTACAATGATGTCACCTTCTTCAGGAATAACATTCATTACAAAAATGCGTTTTAAGATACCAACTTGTGGTCCTGCTAAGCCGATTCCGCCCTCTGCGTGCATAGTCTCAATCATATCTTCTGCCAATATTTTTAATCGATCATCAAATCGCTTAACTTCTCTAGTACTACTATTTAAGGCAGATTCTCCTGGTTCACCTATTTTTACGATATTTCTTAATGCCATTTTATCCTCTAATTTATTCTAAAACATTTTTTATTAAGATTAATTATACTAAAATTCCAGCCATGCTTGAATGGTTCAAGAATCAATTTTACTCAAGCACACGACATATTATAACATGATGTGTTATAACATATAGTCTGAATCTATATCAAATGATACAGAAATACCTTTAGGTTTAGCACGTTTATTTTCCATATGAAAAATGTTAACTAATTCAATTTTCTGAAAAGCCTTTAAGATTATTCGATAACGGTATCTTTTTCTAAGTCTAAAAATTGGAGCAGGAGCAGCTTCAAACAAAAAGATAGGCTGAAAAATATCCTTGTTTTTATGGATATAATTATAAAAATTTCTATAGATAATTTGAATCTCATTTTTTGCTTTTTTTTCACTTATGCTCTGAACAAGTACTTGGCCTATATGTTGGAACGGTGGAAATCCAGCTCTTTTTCTAAATGCTATTTCCGTATTGTAAAAACCTAAAAAATCTTGTTTAGCAGCATTTTTAACAGCATAATGTTCCAAATCATAACCCTGGATAATAACTTTTCCTTGCATATTTTGACGACCCGATCTACCGGCTGCTTGAGTAATTAGCTGAAAAGCTTTTTCTTCGGCACTAAAGCTACCAGTATGAAGTAATGAATCAACCGATAATATACCAACCGTCTGAACATCTGGGAAATCATGTCCTTTTGCAATCATTTGAGTGCCGATTAAACAGTCAGCTTTTTTTTCTCGAAAGTCATTTAGAATTTTTAGATGAGTATTACTTCCAACTACTGTATCAAAGTCCATTCTTAAAGCTTTATTATTAGGAAACCAAGTTTTAAATGCTTGTTCAACTGCTTGGGTTCCAACGCCTGAAAAAACCATATTCTCACCACCACAGGCAGGGCAAGTTGTAATGACAGGCTTGATCTTGCCACAGTAGTGGCATATTAACCTGTCAGAATGCTTATTATAGTGATTAACATGTCTTGTCAAGGCCACTTCGCAGTTAGGACATTTTAAAGCTTCGCCACAATCAATGCATTGAAGAGCTGATGAAAGTCCTCTCCGATTGATAAAAAGCATTGCTTGCTTATTATTAGCAAAAGTTTCCTGCAGAACCTCTAATAATCGCTTGCTGAAAACATTATCATAATTAGATCTTGAATGTTCTTCTTTCATAGAAACTAATTCAATCTTTGGAAGAGGAACATTTTTTGCTCTTTCTTTAAGGATAAATAGTTTATTTTTATTTTGCTTATGTCGGTAATATGAATCAATTGACGGTGTGGCTGAGCCCAAAACTAGAGTTGCATCATGTTGTATAGCCCTTATTCTAGCTATCTCATGAGCTTTATATTTGGGATTGCTTTCTGAAACATAAGAGTTTTCTTGTTCTTCATCAATAATTATTAAACCAATATTTTTCAGAGGAGAAAAAATAGCTGAACGAGCTCCAACTACAATCTTTTTCTCGCCTTTTATTATCTTTTGCCATTGTTCAAATCTCTGAGTAATAGTTAAGCGACTATGCCAAATAGCAACCTGGTCTTCAAATTGACTAATAAATCTACTAATCATAAGTGGAGTTAAAGAAATTTCTGGAACAAGAATAATAACAGATCGATTATTTTGAATCATTTTTTTTGCCAAGCGCAAATATATTTCTGTTTTACCCGATCCAGTGACCCCATATAGCAAAGCTTCTTTTAAATTATTTTTATCACCTTTAAGCTCTAAAATACCGTTAATTGCTGCAATTTGATCAGGATTTAATTTTTTAACTGGTGGTTCATCCCAAATTTCATATTTTTCTGCTTCACGCTCTATAGGTTTAGTAATAAATTCTACAACTTCTTTTTTTTCTAGCGTTTTGAGAACACTTGCAGATATTTGGCAAGCCTGAGTTATTTCGTTGACAAAGGCGTATTCTACTTCAAGCAACATTTCAACAGCTCTTTGTTGTTGTAAGCTGGTAAAGGCATCCTCACTCAGCATATCTCTAGCTAGTTGCTTATTAATTAAACGACAAGCTTTCCCAGTTTTTTTACCGACTTTAATAATTGATGGAGGGCTTATCGTTTTAAAGGCTTGACCTAAAGTGCAAAGATAACGTCTACGCATTTCTTTTGCGAGTTCAATTTGATCAGGTAAATAAATAGGTTCTTCTGTTACAATATTTTTAATTTTCTTGATCTTTTCAAATTCACACTCATTTGATTGTCCAACGATTACAGCCTTTCGAATGCTATTACCACGCCCAAAAGGAACTTCAACAATTTGTCCTAGAAAATGATTTTTGTTGTCAGAAGGAAAATAGCTATAAATGTTGTCGAAGGCAACTGTAGAGTCAATAAGAGCAACTTCTATAAATTTTTGGGTGATTAAAAACTGTTTCATAAGATCCATTATATATTATAACAATGAAAACAAATCAATTTGGGCAGATTCGGGTATATCGTCCAGCATACCTGTAGAAGCAAGAGCTTCCATTGCAGCTGGACCTAGTTGTGCTCTTCTTGAAAGTTCTTCCTGTGTTTTGAATTCACCACCATTTTTTCTTGCTTCAACAATTTGCTTTGCAAGTGCATCACTTATATTTGGAATAGCGTTTAAGGCAGGTCTAATTTTACCTTTTTCTGGTGAATAAAAAACAGTTGCTTCACATTTTTCTAAATCGAAAGGTAAAAAATCAATATTTCGAGCTTGCATTTCTTCAACTAATTCAAGATAAAAATGACGTTTTTGTTGCTGGGCTGTAAGATCATTCCAATTTCTTCTTTGTTCTGCTCGTTTTTGTTTTATAATATTTGGCGCTAAACATAATTCATCACTTGAAAATTCAGTAGCTCTTATTGTGAAAAAAGCACAATAATAAGCTTCTGGATAATAAACTTTAAACCAGGCGATCCTTAGAGCAGAAATCAAATAAGCAACAGCATGTGCCTTTGGAAACATATATTTAATTTTTTTACAACTTTCAATGTACCACTCTGGAACATCATGTTTTCGCATCAGTTTTTCATCATCTTCACTCAATCCCCTACCTTTACGCACTTTTTCCATAATATCAAAGGCGGATTTATTTGGGAGACCACGGTAAATTAAATATGTCATAATACTATCGCGGCAGCCAATTACATCATTGATTGTGCATGTACCATCTCTAATTAGCTCTTGGGCATTTCCTGTCCAGACATCAGTTCCATGTGACAAGCCAGAAATCTGCACAAGATCATAAAATTGAGTTGGTTTTGTTTCTGCGATCATGCTCCGTACCAAGAAAGTTCCCAATTCTGGCAGACCAATTGTTGCAGATTTAATAGTTGATTCTTCATCTGGAATCCCAAGTGCTTCAGTGCTATGAAATAGTGACATTACTTTTTCATCTGGAATAGGGATTTTTGTCACATCAATTCCTGTAATATCACCTAACATTTTGAGCATTGATGGATCATCATGCCCTAAGATATCTAATTTTAAAATTGTTTCTTGTAATGAATTAAAATCAAAATGAGTTGTAATAACTCCGGATTCTTTTTTATTGGCTGGATATTGAACTGGTGTAAAATCAAAAATATCCCTGTCCTTGGGTATAACAACCATTCCACCTGGATGTTGACCAGTGGTTACTTTAACTCCTTGTAGTCCTTGTGATAACCTTGTGACTTCGGTTTGACTAACAGGTCTTTCTTGCTCTTCGAAATAATTAAGCACCATTCCAGCAGAGTTTTTTTCTGCATAGCTACTAATTGTCCCTGCACGATAAGTTTGTTTTGTACCAAACATATCTTCAATATATTGATGAGCTCTTGCTTGATAAAAGCCAGAGAAATTTAAATCTATATCTGGTTGCTTATCTCCATAAAATCCTAAAAATGTTTCAAATGGTATGTCTTGACCATCCCTGCCGAATACTGTTCCACATTTAGGACAATTTTTTTCTGGTAAATCAAAACCAGAACCATAATCCCCACTATCATCAAATTCAGAATATTTACAATTAGGACAGACATAGTGGGGCTGTAAAGGATTAACTTCAGTTATTTCACACAAGGTAGCAACTAAAGATGAACCAACAGAACCTCTAGACCCAACTATATATCCATCTTCATTAGATTTTTTTACAACCAAATGAGAAATATAGTACATTACGGCAAAGCCATTGCTTATAATTGATGACAATTCTCTTTCTATCCTAGCTGAAACAATTTCGGGTAATTGTCCTTCAAACCCATAAATAGCCATGGCATTTTTTAATGTTAATTCCTTTATATTTTGATCAGCAGATTTGATATCTGGCGGGAAAGAACCTTCTGGGAACGGTCTAATTTTGTTAGCGACCGAATCTGCAATTTCATTTGGATTTTCAATGACAATTTTATGCGCTAAATCTGACTCGAGATAAGAAAATTCAGCTAACATTTCTTCTGTTGTTCTAAAATATAACTCCGCCATTTCTTCCATATCATCAAAGTTCATATTTGTCATTAAAATTTTTCGATAAATTGCATCTTCTGGATTTAGATAATGTACATCACCAGTTGCACAAACAGGCATGTTGGTGATTTCTCCTAATTCCAATACTAAGCGATTTAAATTCTGTAAATCCTGTTTACTATCAATGCAGTTGTCCTCTTTTCTAATCAAAAAGCTATTATTAGTTAGAGGCTGAACTTCTAAAAAATCATAATATTTTGCTATTTTTAACAAATTAGGATTATTTAATTTTTTCTTTGCCTGTTCGTAATCACCATTACAATCATTGTAAATTTTCAAGATGTTTTGAAATAACTCACCATCTACACATGCCATACCTTTAATAATTCCAGTTCCATAGTAGGTTAATAAAGAACGAGGAATTCGAGGTGAATAGTAAAAATAATCAATATGTGCCAGAGAGCACATTCTATACATGTTATAAAGACCTAAAGAATCTTTTGCCAACAATAAAATATGGTTTGTTTTTTTACGTTGTTTTTTTAATTCTTTGAATGATTCATAATCTGAAAATTTTGTGTTTAGTTCGGTTAATTGATTTATATTTGCCTTTTGTAATAATAGAATAAATTTTACCGCAAATTCTTTGAGATTGATAAAATCCTCAGAACGGATCATAGATAATTCTTTTTTCTTACTTGTTAATATTACCTTAGAATTTGGACTAAACTTAATTGGCTCTTTTGAATATTTTTCAACTGCTTTCTGCATCTGATGCAAATCAATTAAAGGCGGATTAAATTTTACACGTGGTTCACTTTCCTCTACATTAAAGCCTGCATAACGTAAAAAGTTTAATTGTAACAATGCATTTTCTGAAATAAGTATTGAGCCTTTACAAAACTCAGAAAACTTTTTCAGAATTTCAATGTTTTCATCGTTATCTATATCCAAAGTGGCATAAAAACTATCAGCAAGCAAATAATCTTCGGGATTTATTTTGGCTGAAGAATTCAATTGCTGATCTGTGTAGTTTTCAGTTTGAGGTATGCTATTTGTTTCATCTAAATTATTGACACTATTATTCGTATTTTCAGCTTCAGTTTTTTCTTCACCCTGATAAGAGAATTTGAGTGCAGTTATTTCTTTAATGTAGTCAGTTTGAGGATCTTTACCACTTACATTTAATTTAAAAATTATAAAGTCTGCCGTTAAAGATACATCCTCTACTTTAAAAGCAAAGCAATCAAAACCATCATCTAGTAGATAACCTTCTAAACCATAAATTATTTTAATGGGTTTTCCAGCCTTAGCAAGCTCATCTGCTGTGGCGGCAATATCAGGGAAAGCCTGAACAACACCATGGTCAGTAATCGCAACTGCTTGATGACCAAATTTAGAAGCAGTTTTTACGATGTCTGCAGGACTTATTGTGCCATCCTTAGCCGATAATTTTGAGTGCATATGTAGCTCTACTCTTTTTTCTAAAGAGTCATCTGATCGGCCTTGAGGTTTTATTGCAGACTCAATACAAGTTACTCTCGCTACAAAATCTTTAGCATAACGATCATCGTATGAAATATTTGCTGTAACTTTCAAATAATTATTTTTAATAATTTTTGTTAAATGATCTTTTTCTTCAGGATCAGCAAACAAAATACACGAAATAGAAGTTGTTAAATCAGTAATTGCAAATTTTACTAACAGACTACCGTTCCTTGTGATTTTAGTCTCATATGAAAAAACTTGTCCTTCAAACAAAGCACGATCTGTTTCATGATTAATATCAGAAAGTTTGATCATCGGTATTTCAGGACCTGTTCTCCCCCACAAAACATTTTCTGAAACTCGATGTTTTTTTCGAAATCTATTTCCATTATTTTTTTCCACAGCTTTAGAATTAGCATTTTCTTGCTTAATTTCTTCTATTTGCACAATTTTTTCTTGATATAATTCACTTGAAATAGTATTTGCTTCTAAAAATAATTTTTCTGTGTTTTCAATTAGTTCTTCGGAACTTTGTTCATTAACTGGATTTATTCTTATCTTAGAATTAAACGGTCCAAATTTATCCCAAAATTGCTGTAACCAATTTATCTCGTTTTGTGAGATAAGTGTGTAATGGTTGTTTTGCATGTGCCAAGTAAGTTTATTACCTTTTGTTTCAGCCTTGCCTAAGGCAAAGAGACTTGATTCCAAGCCTTCATATTTATTGGCATGTCTTTTTATCCAGATTTCTGCTTGTGATAAAAATTCATGTTGAGATTTTTCACTAATTTGTGTTGTAGATACTTGCTTAATTATTACTTGCGAAATATCAAAAAAATTCTCAAATATTTCTTCTAGGAGAATTATTTGTTTTGGACTCAATAAGTTTTTAACTTCAATGGAAATAGAAAGTTCGCCTGAGATGGAACAACACATTCCCAATACAGGAATTTCTTGCAAAGAATGAATTCTATTTAAGTTTGAAGCACAATTTACAAAAATACTTTGATCGTCATCTAGCCATTCAATATTAAAATATGAAAATACTTCTGCTAAATTTTGTATCAAAACTAACCTTCATTTCTAAATTTTTCTCTAACTTTATTTATTTCTTGAAGAAATTCGTCTAAAGCATTTTCTTGTTTAACTTTTTTTATGACTTTACCTTCCCTAAAGATTGAATATTGGTCTCTACCACCAGCAATTCCTACATCGGCATCTCTTGCTTCACCTGGCCCATTTACTGGACAGCCCATAACAGCAACTTTGATTGGTTCTTTAACATCTATTAATAATTCTTCTACCTGCTCAGCTAACTTTTGTAGGTTTACTTCGGTCCTACCACAGGTTGGACAAGCAATTAACAAAGGTCCTTTTGAGCGAAGATTTAAAGATTTTAATATTGAATAAGCCACTTCTACTTCTAATACAGGATCCGCAGTTAATGATACTCGGATAGTATTTCCAATTCCTTCAGCAAGAAGAGTTCCTATTCCTACTGCTGAACGAATTATACCTTCTTTAGGAGTACCTGCTTCAGTAATTCCAATATGTAACGGATAATTAACTCTTTCTGCTAATAGTCGATATGATTCAATTGTAAGCATCGCATCAGAACTTTTAATAGAGACACAAATATCAGAAAAACCGTATTTTTCTAAAATCTGACAATGTTTTAAAGCTGATGCTACCATAGACTGAGAATTTACTCCACCCATCGAATCACGAATAACAGGATCTAAAGATCCAGAATTTACTCCGACACGAATGGGTGTGTTTTTTTCTTGAGCAAGCTCTGCAATAGCTCTTACTTTGGCTTCGGAGCCGATGTTGCCTGGGTTAATACGAAGACCATCAGCATTGTTTTGAAGCGCTAAAATAGCCAAATCTGCACGAAAATGAATGTCTGCAACAACCGGAATAGGAGATTGCTCAACAATTTTTGCTAAAGCATGGGCTGCTTCTTCATCTGGGATGGCAACACGTGTTATTTCACATCCAGCTTCTGCTAATTCATAAATTTGTTCTAAAGTAGCTTTAACGTCTCGCGTGTCAGTGTTATTCATAGATTGAACAGAAATCGGTGCATCACCACCAATTTGAACATCACGCATTTTTAAAATTTTACTTTTATGTTTAAGAAATTTCATACTTTAAGATCCTAATATTTACCAATTCAAAAACAACTCTGATCGATTGTTTTTTATATCTTTGATTAATTAAAAATTCTCCGTATGTCAAAATAAATAATTAGTAAAGCCAAACCTAAAATAAAAAACATGCCAATTGCTGTAACAACATGTTTAAAATTGTCTGGTAAATCTTTACGTCTAATTCCTTCGATTGCCAATATTAGCAAATGATGACCATCTAAAGGCGGAATAGGTAGTAAGTTTGTAAAACCAATTGCCACAGAAATCATTGCAAAATAAAATAATAATTGATAAATCATTATGCCAATATCAGGACTATCTTGTACCACATCGCCAAAAACTTTTACAATTCCTACAGGACCTGTCACGCTATCGGAGAATTTCATTTGGCCTTGGAAAATTAACGCAAATCCCTCAATAGTAGATTTTACAATTGACCAAGGATAATGCCACGCTTGATATAAAACATCCACAACTGAATTTCCTTCAGTAAAGAATATACCATCTGCAAGTTGATCTTGATAATAGGTTGGCCTCATACTTAATTCCAGAACTTCTTGATCACGTTTAACTTTGACTACAATTGGATTATTTTTAGCTCTATTAATCTCATCGGTAATTTCTTTCGAAGCAGAATAGTCTATTCCATTGATTGAAATAATTTGATCTCCTTCTTGTAAAACTGGCTTACCTTGATTGGATTCAGGATCAACTTCAATAATTGTGTTTGTTTCAATGTTTTGCACCACACCTAATCGATATTGTTCAGTTGTCTGTGGCTCTAATCTAATTTCATGTTGTGATTGATCCGATTTTTCAATAACAATATTTATTGGCTCTGTAGGATCTGAAAATGCTTTCGCAATAGCAAAATCTGCAGAAGTTCTAATTTTTTTATTATTATAAGAGATCAAACGATCACCTTCTGCAATATTTGTTTTATAGATTAAAGTGTTTTCGATAGGGGCAGCAAGTCTTGGGACAGCAACACCAAAAGCAGAAAACATAATTACAAATGCCAAAAAAGCAGTAATGAAATTTGCGAGAGGACCAGAAAAAACAACGATTGCTCTTGCCCAGCGTGGTCGGTTGAAAAATAAACCTGGATCATTTTTGTCATCAATTTCATCGTCGTCTTCTGAATATTCTCCTGCGAACTGTACAGAAGCTCCAATTGGCAGTAAGCGAAAACTATATTTGACACCATTTTTTTCTGTCGTAATAAGACGGGGTCCCATAAAAATGGAAAATTCTAAAATTTTGAAGTTTAATAAACGTCCAGCAAAAAAATGACCGGATTCATGCACTAACATCATTAAGCCGATAATAACTAGACCTATTAATATTCCTAATAAACTCATAAAAACCTACTTAATGTACAGAATAAAACTCAAATCATCATTTATAATCTTTGAACTAAATTTTTTGCTTCTTCTCTTGCCCATTCATCCGCCAACAATATTTCTGAAATACTTTTTCCTTTTGACAAATGATGTCCAGCAAAACGATCAAGTGTTGTTTCGATAATTTGAGGGATCTGATCAAATCTGATTTTTTTCTGAAAAAATGCTGCAACTGCAATTTCATTAGAAGCATTTAAAACTGCCGGCATTGCTCCAGCTTCCATTTTGGCAAAAAAAGACAATTTTAATGCTGGAAATTTTTCGTAGTCTGGTTCAAAAAAACTAATTTGTGCTAAACTAGCAAAATCTAATTTAGGTTTATCTGGCATTGGTAGCCTTTGATCAAAAGTAATTGCATATTGAATTGGTAATTCCATATCAGGTAAACCCATTTGCGCTAAAATCGCACCATCTACGAATTCAACCATAGAGTGAATTATACCTTCAGGCTGAACAATAATTTCTATTTGCTTAGCATCAAGTTGAAATAGATGAGATATCTCAATCATTTCAAGACCTTTATTCATCATCGTAGCCGAATCAATAGTTATCTTATCTCCCATTGACCAAACTGGATGATTTAGTGCATCTTCTACTGTAATTTTAGCAAATTCAGATTTTGGTAAATTTCTAAATGGTCCGCCTGATGCAGTTAAAATAACTTTTTCAATTGGATTTGAATTATGGGCGACACATTGCCAAATTGCAGAAAGCTCACTATCTACCGGTAAAATTTCCGCATGATGTTCTTTGACCATACTTATGATAAAATCACCCATTGCAACAATTGTTTCTTTATTGGCCATGGCGATTTTTTGACCCTGCTTAATTGCAGCAAGTAATGGTTCCAAAGCTGCAAAGCCTATTATTGCCATAACTACACGATCGCATTCTAGCTGAGCTAATTGAACCAATCCATCATTGCCAGTTAAAATTTCAAGATGTTGAAACTCTTTATCTCTTTTTAAACGCTCTCTTAATTTTTTAGCAGACCTTGCATCTACTACTGCAACATGATTAGGTTTAAATTCTTGGATTTGTTGATAGATAAGATCAATGTTTTTATAGCAAGCTAAAGCCTCTACCTTTAAATCTAAACGTCGACATACATTTAATGTTTGTATACCAATTGAACCAGTAGAACCTAATAAGACAATTTTAGTTAAATTATTTTTTTTCATAAATAAATCTTAAGAAAAATGAATCAGTAAAGCAATTGTCAAAATGGCAGTAAAAGAGAAAAATGTACTATCAAATCGGTCAATCACGCCACCATGACCTGGTAAAAGATTTGAAAAATCCTTGATCCCACAATAGCGTTTGATTGCTGATGCGAGCCAGTCACCTAATTCAATCAGTGCACCTAGAACACCAGCAAATAAGGTCACAGCCAACCAATGTATAGGCTTTATTTCAATTAGATAAAGATAATTTGCTGCAAAATAAAAAACTGGTAAATAAAAAACAATTGTACCCGCTACACTTCCATAAAACCCAACATAAGTTTTATTAGGACTCAAATTTGGCACAATTGGTTTTTTACCCCATTTTCTTCCCATGAAATAAGCACAGGAATCTGCTATCCAAGGTGTAATAATTGCTAACACAAACCAAAACCAACCGGCAGGGATCAGGTATAATAATAATAGTCCTGCAAATAACGGGATGGCAATATAAGTTCCCATCGCAATTTGAAAGATAGTTTCCTTAAGTATCTTAGAACCTTTTGTTAAAATAGGTTTAAATAATATGTAAGATAAAACCAGACCTAAAGTTAAAGAGTAAATAAAAACACTACCTAGCAATAAATCTTTATTCAAGGTCAAATTAAGTGATTGATTTGTACGGTTATTCCAGAGCATCTCTGCCGTAACAAGTTTAGAACGATTAAGAAATAAGAAAATAAAAGCAGGTAAAAAGCTTAGATAAGTTAGTCTCAAATAGCCAGGCTTAAAATTTATCTGAATCTTATCAAAAGCTAGCGACATTTCTTTTGCTGAAAAAACAGCAATTAAAACAAGTAGTAACACTGTAAATTCAGGATTCGTAAAGCCAGGGATTAAGATTAAAAAAATAATTAAACCATATATGATTGCAGTTTTAACTCTTACTAACATCTTTATACTCCGCCAAAGCGTCTTTCACGATCAGAAAATTCCATTAAAGCTTCTTTCAAATCATTTTTTTTGAAATCTGGCCATAATATATCAGAAAAATAAAACTCACAATAAGACAATTGCCATAATAAGAAGTTTGATATCCTTTGTTCGCCACCTGTTCTAATGAGTAGATCCGGATCGGGTAAACCTTGGGTGTATAGGTAACTAGAAAACACTTCTTGATTAAGTTCTTCTATCTCCCTATTTCCAGAAATAACATCAGCAGTAAACGCTTTAGTTGCACGGATGATTTCTTGTCTTGAACCATAGCTAAGAGCTATATTTAAAGTAATTCGATTACGATTTTTTGATTCTTCCTCAGCTCTTTTGACAGTAGCTAAAGATTTTTCAGGCAGATCTTCAATCTTACCTAAAAACTGTAAACGAACTCCTTCTTCCTCTAATTCTCTATTATATTTTCCGAAGAATTCAACAATTAATTTCATCAAAGATTGCACTTCATCATCTGGTCGTTGCCAATTTTCTGTTGAAAAAGCATAAACAGTTACGTACTTAATCGAAAAATCAGCACACCATCTAATAAACTGACGCAGATTTTCTGCCCCTGCTCTATGACCAAATTTACGTGGCAGAAAACGTTTTTTCGCCCATCTACCGTTACCATCCATGATAACAGCTAAATGTTTAGGAATTTTTATTTTATCCTGTGATAAGTTTGGACTTTTCATACTTATTTATCCATAAAAATAGCCGGCCATTACTAACCGGCTTTTTATATCCCTCATTAATTTGCTTAGATTTCCATTAATTCTGCTTCTTTTTTTTCAACCGACTTATCTACTAACTCTGTATATTTATCAGTTAGCTCTTGCATATCTTGTTCAAAGTTATACAGCTCATCTTCACTAATCTTGTTTTGCTTTTGATGTGTTCGATAAGTATCAATTGCTTCACGCCGTACATTTCTAACAGCTACTTTACCCTGTTCACCAAGTTTTTTTACATCTTTAACTAGTTCACGACGTCGCTCTTCGGTTAATTGAGGAAAAACTAGACGAATTAATTTGCCATCACTTTGTGGATTAATTCCTAAATCGGACATGTGAATTGCTTTTTCAATTTCTTTAAGCATATTTGTTTCCCAGGGCTGAATTGTAATCATTCTAGCTTCAGGAACTTGGATATTTGCAACTTGATTAAGAGGGGATTCAACACCATAATAATCAACCGTGATCTTATCTAAAACTCTAGGATTAGCTCTACCGGCACGGATACCATTAAAATTATCTTCAAGGTTTTTGATAGCACCTTTCATTTTATCTTCATAAGGCTTAAAAGTTTGAGAATTAATACTAATATCTGACATAATGACCTCCGACTAATTATTACCCTTTATTATAGCCAAATTATCAGTTATTATTCAAGCGAAATTAAAAGAGCAGGTAGTTGTGGTTTGAATAAAGTTTCAATTAAGCTTTAAAGATGGTGGATATGGATGTGCTTCTATAACCTGTTACCAAGCATAATTAGGCTCCTCGCAAGTTAACATAGCATATAACAACTCTTGGGGTGTAACTTTTTTCAAACCTCCATGAATCGGATCTTGCATGGAAGCAAGTGGATCAAGAAAATACACATAAGCAATATCCGCTCCATCAGCAGTTAGCTCATATCCTGTTCCTACAACATTATGTTCTCCAGCTTTTCCTGGATAAATTCTTGACATATCAAAAGTATAGTACATGGGAAAGTCATTATTAATATTATCAATAACACGTTCTTTAAATAAATGCATATCTTCGGAATTAAGATCTGAGTTTGTAACTGTAGCTATGCGGTAGCCTGGCTCATTATCTGCAGGGTATTCATAGCCAAAAAGATGTTTATTTAAAATACGAATAGCATCAGCATTATGCGTACCAAAAGGTTCGTAAGTGCCCATTTCTGTCGCCAGTTGATATTGATCAATATCGATTCCTTTATAATCCAATATCATGCTAACAGTAGTTGGAGCACAGTAATTCCACACTTCTTGAATTTTTATGGGGACTTCGAGGCGTACTTGTCTTTCACTATCGGATAAAATACGGTTTTCTGTTTGAGTACTTTTTGATTCAGGTGTTGGTTTTTCTCTTGTTCCTTTGATCTCTGTGATCTCTGGATAAGAGTGATTTGATGTTTTGTTTTCTTCAGGTATTCCATTAGGATTCTTTACAGAAATATCTGTTGGAGCGGAAGCTATATCAGTTTTTACAGAATATTTTTTAGCAGAATTAGATTTTGACTCTATTGATTTTATAGTTTCTTTTTCAAATAATTGGTCATCAACAGGTTCTACATCATTATCAGTCTTAGGACTAGAACAAGCTGTTGTAAAAAAGAATATCAGGATAACACAAATTATTTTTAGACTCTTAATTTTTGTTTTACTCATGAGTTATCAACCTAATCTGCTATTAGAATTTTTTCCTGTTAGATTTATTGCTAAACCTTAAGAATTTTTTACTTAGTAAAACCTATTATTTCCTTGTATTAACTTTTCTATTAATTAGAAAAAAATTAAGGCTTTACCAATGTTCCTAAATTTTCACCTTTGAGAATTTTTACTAAATTGCTTGGATCTTCAATACTAAAAACAAGCATAGGTATTTGATTGTCACGACATAAAGCTGCTGCAGTAGAATCCATAACTTTTAAATCTTTGGCAATTACCTCAGTTAAACTAATTTCTTCATATTTTTTTGCATCAGCATATTGATGTGGATCTTTATCATAAACTCCATCTACCATTGTTCCTTTTAGTACAACTTCTGCCCCAATTTCCGCCGCTCTCAATGCTGCTGCAGAGTCTGTTGAAAAGAATGGATTTCCGGTTCCTCCCGCAAAAATCAAAACATTCTTTTCTTTAAGATAATCCACGGCTTTATTTTGAACAAATAAGTCAACAAAGCGAGGCATTTCGATTGAATTCATAACTTTTGATTGAATTCCAGTTTGTAGAATTGCATCATTTAAAGCCATAGCATTCATAGTAGTCGCAAGCATACCAATTTGATCTGCAGTTACTCTATTCATATTAGGGTTAGTTCGGCCGCGCCAAAAATTTCCACCACCAACTACAATTGCAAGTTCAACACCAAGCTCGTGTACTTGTTTGATCATTTTTGCATAAACTTGTATTTGCTCATCTGAAATCCCAAAACTTTTTTTACCAGCTAGTGATTCACCACTTAGTTTCAACATGATACGTTTGTAAGTCATTTGCCACCCCTTACCATCCAAAATTTTACAAACAAAAAAATAGATGTACAATTTGTACATCTATTTGATAAAATAATTTCTATTTTTTCATTTGTTTTGCAACTTCTTCTGCAAAGTCTTCTTCTTTCTTTTCGATCCCTTCACCTAGTTCATATCTTGTGAAGCGACGAACTTGAATATTTTCACCTATTTTTGCAATCATTTCTTTGACTAAAGTTGTGATTGTTTTTGAATCATCTTTAACAAATGGTTGTTCCATTAAGCAATTTTCTTCGTAAAATTTTTCCAAGCGACCTTCCACAATTCGGTCAACAATTTTTTCAGGCTTGCCTTCATTTAAAGCCTGATTACGAGAAATTTCCTTTTCGGAATCAATTACACTTTGTGGAACATCTTCACGCCTTAAGTATGGAGGGTTCATAGAAGCAATCTGCATTGCAATATCTTTGACCATTTGTTTGAAATCTTCATTTTTGGCAGCAAAGTCAGTTTCGATATTTACTTCGAGCAAGACACCAATTCTACCATCACCATGAATGTAGGCATCTACAATACCTTCAGCTGCAACACGGCTTGATTTCTTATCAGCACTTGCCATACCTTGTTCGCGTAACCAAGCAATTGCTTTTTTCATGTCCCCATCAGTTGCTGTCAAGGCTTTTTTACAATCCATCATGCCAGCACCTGTAATTTCACGTAATTCTTTTACCATTGAAGCAGTAATTTTTGCCATCGTTTCCTCCTACGGTATTACCGATTATTTTTAAGTTTTTATAATATAGCTAGCAACCAAAATTATCGAAGTCTTAAGATAAATCTAATTTTGTTCAGCCATTTCTTCTGTTTCTTCTGCAATTTCTTCTTTTGCTACAGCTTCTTCACTGTCTTGTTCTAATAAGTTATCAGGTACATCTTCCATTTGTTCGCCTTGTTTACCTTCTAGAACAGCATTAGCCATTGTTGAAACTATTAATCTGATTGCACGGATTGCATCATCATTACCTGGTATAACATAATCAATATTATCTGGATCACAGTTTGTGTCAACAATAGCAATGACAGGAATATTTAAGCGATTTGCCTCACGAACTGCAATTTCTTCTTTGTTTGGATCAACAATAAAAACTGCATCAGGTAAATCTGGCATATCTTTGATTCCGCCAAGATTTGCTTCTAATTTATCTTTTTCTAAATTTAATTGTGAAACTTCTTTTTTAGGTAAAACATCAAACATGCCATTGTACTGCATTTCTTCTAGTTCTTTTAAACGTTTGATACTTTTTTTGATGGTGACATAATTGGTTAAAGTACCACCAAGCCAACGATTGTTTACATAATACATGCCACAACGTTCTGCTTCTTCTTTAATTGCTTCTTGAGCTTGATTCTTTGTGCCAACAAATAAAACACTCCCGTTATTCATTGCAATATCGCGCACAAACATATATGCCTCTTCAATTTGAGTTACTGTCTGTTGTAAATCAATAATGTAAATGCCATTTCTTTCTGTAAAGATATATGGCGCCATTTTTGGATTCCAACGGCGTGTCTGATGCCCAAAATGGACACCACCTTCTAATAATTGTTTCATTGAAATAATAGCCATACAAAAATTTCCTCCTGTTTTTTCCTCCGCAAAAGTCTTATCACTAACAGAATTTAGCAACAGGATCACCTTTGCGTGTGTATTGCCTTAGCAAATATAGCATTATATTAATTTTTCTGCAAATGTTTTTAAGGTTTCCTTATAAATATATGAGGCAGCCAATAAATGATTTACAGATGCATTCTCATTTACTTGGTGCATGCTATCTGTAGTACCTGGAAAAACTGCTCCAAATGCAAAGACGTTTGGAATCGATCTGGCATAAGTTCCCCCACCCATAGCAACAGCCTCATCATTTGTGCCCATATTATCATTATAAATTTTCATAGCAGTTTGAATCATCTGAGAATCATGGCCAAGATTTAAAGGTTTTTCATCATAAGATGAATCTAGTTCAAAATCTAATTTGTTCATATTTTCTTTTAATTTTGCAATTATTTCTTTACCTTCAAATGTTACTGGATAACGAATATCTAATGTAAAATTAATTTCAACAGGGTTAATGTCTATTAAACCTAAATTCATCGTTAATTCACCACTGATATCTGAACAATTAATTCCCATATCTTTACCGTCTATATGACGAATTAAATGTTTTTGATATAAATCAATCAAAGAATCCTCTAAATTGGGATAATCGGACTTTATTTTTTTGATTGCTTCAATAATTGCATTTTTACCTAGTTCAGGTCTGGAGGCATGTGCTGCTTTCCCTTCAATTTCCTGTTCAGACAGAAGCTCGCCATTTTCCTGTAATTGATAGCGACAAACTTGCGGCACCATATTGACTGCTTCACCAGCTTTTAACCAATTAATCTCTATACCCTTATTGAAAAGTTTACGTGATTTTTTAAAACTAATGCGTATTATTCCTTTTTCTGCAAAAACAGCTGGAAATGCGGCATCAGGTGTGTAGCCAGCATAAGGCATTTCACCACCAATTTTATGATAATGTTTCATACAACCAAATCCAGTTTCTTCATTTAAGCCAACGATTAAGCGAATTCTACAATCAGGTTTGAAGCCTTCATCCATTAGAGCTTTCATAGCATACAAATTAGCGATAGCTGGACCCTTGTTATCGGCTACACCTCTTGCAAAGATTTTTCCATCTTTAATTCTAGGTTCAAATGGATCATGCTCCCAGCCTTCGCCAGCTGGAACAACATCTAGATGGCATAAAACTGCGATCATTTTATCGCCTTCACCAAACTCAGCATAGCCAACCTGGTAATCATAATTATGAGTTTTAAATCCCATAGTTTTTGCAATTTCTAGGAACTGATCGAGTGCATCAGCTGTTGCTTTTCCGTATGGATATTTTTCAGTAGCTGATGCATTGACACTGGGGATGGATAATATCTTCGTTAAGTCATCTAAAAATGCAGTTTTATAGTTCGCCATTTTTTCTGATATCTCTTTTATTCTATTTTCATTAGCTAGAATTTTTTCCATAAAATTTTCCTCAAAATATTCTAATTTTTCAAAAAAAAACCGGAGTTTAATTTCTCCGGTTAAAACTTATTATTCAATTTATTTATTACTCTTCGCTATCGTCTTCTAAATCTTCAGAATGAGTAATATCGGCCAAGGATGATAATGTAGATGAACTTAAAGCTGAATCCACGTAAATATTATCACCTGAACTATCATCAGATCTAGTTTCTTGCTTTTTAGGTTGCTCTCGGCGAGGACGACGTTTACGTCTTGGAGCTTGCTCTTGCAATTCCTCAATATTTTCTGGATTGATTGGCTCTACTTCACGAATACTAATAGAAATTTTGTGCTCTTCTTGATTTACATCTAATACTCTAGCATCAACTTCCATACCTTCTTGTAAAACATCTTCTGGACGGTTTAAACGATAATCAGAAATTTGAGAAATATGACACAATGCATCAACACCAGGAGCTATTTCGATAAAAGCACCAAATGGGAAGATGCGGACAACTACTCCCCTGACAATAGATCCAACTGGGAAGCGATTTTCTAAATCACGATATGGGTCATTTTCTGGACGTTTAAATCCTAGCGAAACACGATTTCTTTCTTGATCAAAATCAATAACATGGACTTTGATACGATCGCCAACAGAAACTACGTCAGATGGCTTGTCAATTCTTTCCCAAGATAATTCACTAATGTGAACTAAACCGTCTACACCACCAATATCAACAAAAGCACCAAAATTGGTTAGGTTACGTACAACTCCTTCGTACTCAGCCCCAACTTCAATTGTTTCCCATAATTCTTTTGCCATATCACGACGTTCACGCTGTAGCAGACTTCTTCTTGAAGCTGACACACGCAATCTTCTTCTAGAAGAATCAAATTGTGTAACTAATACTTCTAATTCTTGATGCAAGTATTGATTTAAGTCTTCAACGATTTGAAGTTCTAGTTGTGTTCTGTGTATATACATGTCGACACTTCCAAAAGAGGCAATAACGCCATCTCTTACGACATTTGTTACTTTTACTTGTAAAGGTGTTTTTTCTTTAAAAGCTTGCTCAACAACTTCTTTATGTTTATTAAAATCAACTCTAGATTTAGATAATTCGATTTCTGTTCCTGCTTCGGTTGTATGAATTTTACGTACATAAACTTCGATTGGTCTATTTTCTGCTTTTGCTTGTTCTAAATCTAAGTCTGGATCGCCTTTAAATTCATAGATTCTTACTTTACCTTCAGATTTTACACCAACGTTAACATAGACATATTCATCATCATAATCAGTGATAGTACCTGTTACTGTCATTCCTCTTTTTAGTTCTGGAATGCTGTCAATAAAATCTTCAAAATCAACATCACCATTTTCTGTTAATGGTAGTTCTGGCTTTGTTGATTCCGATGGTGTTTCGTCGACATCATCTAAAGTAAGAACTTCAGATTCTTCGGATTCTTCAGATTCAGTTTCTGTCTGCGAATCGTTTTCTACTGCATCTGATTCCGGTGTTTCTGTGGTATCAGTTGTTAAATTATCTTCGGTTTGTTCATTTTGCTCAGCAACTTCAGTTGCTTGAACCTCTTTTTCTTCCTGCTGGTTATTCAATAACTCTTGCTGATCTGTCATTATCTGGATTCCTCCCCAAAATTTCTCTAGTGTATATTGTAGCAAAGAAAGAAGTTTTTGCAATGCCAATCTATCGTATTCGAGTGACAATTACAGCAAATTAACCTAAAACTTTTACTCAAAATAGGATTTTCCAACAATGTTATAACTTCTTCTTACTATTTCATTAGTAAGTATTTGATTTCTTTCTTGTTTGTTTTCTGCTTTAATATTTGGATTAAGGCAAAAGGGTGCCGAAAAATAAAAATGATTTTTTCTGAATAATTTATATGGCCCATCACAAAAAACTGGTAGTATTGTTACATTATAACGTGTACATATTGAAGCAACTCCTGCTTCTGGAAGCTTTTCTTGATAATTGTCAGAATCTACTCTTGTGCCTTGAGGAAACAATCCTATTACCTTATTCTCACTATTTAATTTACGAATCATTTTCATTGCATTGATATCAACGTTTTCTCGGTCTAGAGGAATTGCTCTAGCTTGTTCCAAAATTTTATCTAAAATCTTAATATTAAATAACTCTTTTTTTGCCACCCAGTGAACATAGTCAGGAATTATCAAATGTAACAAAACAGGATCCAAAAGAGATGAATGGTTTCCCATGACAAAATATGATTCATTAAGTTCTTCTTTTTTGGGTATATAATGCGTATTATGATAAACAGGCCAGAAAAGTATTTTAGCAAGAAAGGCAACAATGTAAATTAAAACCTTAATCAAAAATGAGGCTTCACTTGCTGATTTAGTATAATAAACATGTTCTTTATTTGTCGTTTTCATAACACCCTTGATTTTTCAGCAACTTTTCTTTAACAATTTTTTTTACTTGAGCTAGAGTTTCTGCCAATGTTAAATTAGATGAATCAAGAAAAACTGCATCTTTAGCCTTTTTTGTTGGTGCAGTTTTTCGGCTAGAATCTTGTTTATCCCTTTTTAAAATATCAGCCAAAACTTGTTGATACTCAACTTCGTCATCGGATTGCTTTTCTAAATCTTTATATCTCCTTTTGGCTCTAATTTCTGGCGAAGCAGACAAAAATATTTTGACCTCTGCCTTTGGCAATACAACGGTACCTATATCACGACCATCAAGGACAAATGATTCTTTAGAAGCAAGTTCACGTTCTTTTTCTAAAATAAAATTACGAATAATTGGGTGGACTGAAATATCTGAAGCTGCAATAGACACTTCTTCTGTTCTAATAAAATCAGTTACATCCTTCTCATTAATAGATACTCTTTGTTCTTTATTAACAAAATTTATCTCAAGCTCAACTTCTGGTATAAATTCTGTAACCGCTTCCAAATCATTAGGATCAACTTTTAATTTCAATGCTTGATAGGCAACAGCTCTAAATAGTGCGCCCGTATCTAAATACATTATATCCAACTCATTTGCTAGCTTTTTTGCTATTGTACTTTTGCCAGCGCCAGATGGCCCATCAATAGCGATTGAAAAAACTTTATTCATTTACATTTACCTCGTCCTGTAAATTTTCAATTGTATCGTACATCAGTAAATTAATAGTGGGTAATTCATCTACCGAAGACAAACCGAATTCTAACAAAAATTTCTCAGTTGTTGAAAAAACTGCAGGTTTTCCAGGCAAATCTAAATTACCTGTTTCAATAACATATCCCCTATCCACTAAACGATTTACTAATTGATCAGAATTCACTCCCCGAATTAATTCAATTTGAGATTTTGTAACGGGTTGATTATAGGCAATAGCTGCTAAGGTTTCATATGCTGCATTGGAAAGGCCTGGTAGATGTTCTGGTCTAAAAAGTCTTGCTAAATATTCTTTATATTCTGCTTTGGTTGTAATACAATATTTATCTTCAATACGTCTAAGACATAGACCAGAATCTTGTTGATTCAAATATTTTTCTGACAAATTTTCACATAAATCAATTATTTCCACTTCACTCAATTCTGTTATTTTCATTAGACTATTTATACTGACTGGATCACCAGCAGCAAACAAAATTGCTTCAATTACAGCCATGGCCTGTGAATCATTTTTCATCGCTATTACTTTCCAAGATTTTTTCTTTTGTTTCTTCTTCTAACTCAATCATCATAACAGAGAAAGGACTTGCTTGTTTAACTATTATTTTATTTTGTCTAATTAACTCAAGAATTGCTAAAAAACCAGATATTCGCTCTGGTTTAGTACTTTTAGAGACAGGAAATAATTCTGAAAAAAACATTCTTGTCTTTTCAAATACTCTTTGAATGACTTCTTTCATTTTGTCTTTTACAGAAAACTTTTCTCTTCTTAATAATTGTCTTATTCTTTGATTTTGACTACTGAAGCGTAGAGAGTTTCGTTTTTCTAATTGATCAATTGCCTTAGCAAATTTATTAATATCTAATTTGTCCTCAACAATTTCGATATCTATACCCAAATCATGAGGTTCTGAAGTATTTTTTAATTTAGAACCTTTATTCAGATTGTATTCTTTTTCTAATTCTTCTGCTAAAAATTTGTTTCGCTTATATGCAAGTAGTCTAAGAACTAATTCTTCACGTGGATCATTACCTTCAAGACTATTATCATCTGTTTTCTGATGAGGCAAAAGCATACGTGATTTAATCTGCATTAATGTTGCTGCCATGACCAAAAACTCACTTGCCAGTTCCATATCTAGCTCGTTAAGTGAATTTGATTTTAAGACAGTTAAGTATTGCTCGGTAATATCAAAAATTGGGATATTGTAAATATCAATATCGTTGATCTCTATTAAATGATAAATTAGATCTAGAGGACTTTGATAATTATTAATATTTATTTCTAAAAATTGTTGTGTTGCCATCTATACGAAAAAATTACCAATAAAATCAAATAAAACATTGACAGGATATAAAATAACATATTGCACTGGAATGGAAATAAAGCTCATAATTCTACTTAAGATTCCACCGCCTAAGAAAATTAGAATAAACATGATTATAAATGAGTAACGTTGGAATTGCATATATTTAGCATAGGCTCTATCCGATAAAAATGCACCTAATACTCTTGAGCCATCCAGTGGCGGTATCGGCAACATGTTAAATATAGCCAAGAAAATGTTGGAATAGATAAAAGAATTTAAAATTGCAAAAATAACATCAAAGATAGGATTGTTCAATAACGAAAAATTGCCAATTATTTTTATGATTAAAATTATCAACTGAAAAATTACATTAGCAATAAAAGATATGATTAGATTTGAGATAGGACCTGCTATTGCAACTCTCATCATACCTGAGCGCATAGTTTTTACTTTGTCGCGTGAAAAACGTGCAGGATTTACTGGTACAGGTTTAGCCCAACCAAAACCTGCTAAAATAAAGGCAATTGCACCTAAAGGATCAATGTGGGCAGCAGGATTTAAAGTTAAGCGTCCTTGTCTTGCAGCAGTATCATCACCAAGCTCATAAGCAACTCTAGCATGTGCATATTCGTGTACAGACAATGATAAAGTCAAGACTAAGATACGAATCAATATTTGTTGTAAATTAAAATTTGGCATATATTCCCCTGAATAAATCTTATCTAACATATTATGACATATCTATGGAAAAAAACTCAATTCTAAAATAAATCGTTATTTTGTCGATTATTTGTATTGTACTAAAATAATTTTGTTTTAAATTATGTAATAATACGCAAGATTATCCTGAACAATTATTAATATGTTATATTTAGATTGCTAATTAATAAATATAGCTAAATAAGCTGATGAGGAGATATAATGGCTTTTATTTTTGGCAGCAAACGGAAAGATGGCAAATTGGTAAAGGACGGAGATCCAATAAACCACGTTATGCCTTACGTCATGCGTAATCGAAATGAATCGGTAATTTATTATCAAAACCAATTTCAAGTAAAACCAATTAGAGATTATATTAAAAAACAAAGAAAACAAGGCAATAGAATTACAATGTTTAATGTTTTTATGACAACTATTTTACATATTCTTGTTTTAAGACCACATTTAAATCGTTTTATTGCTGGCCGAAGAATTTATGAGCATGATAGTTATGAATCATTGTATGTTGTAAAACTTGACATGGCTGATCATGCACATGAATCTGTGGCTAGAGTTTCGATGGACAAGAATGATAATATTTATTCTATTGCAGATAAAATGCAAGCACAAATTGATATAATCAGACAACAACAGGAAGAAAAATCGGATGATAAGCTAATTCATTTTTTTACAAAAACACCACGCTGGTTTCAACGTTTTACATTATTACTTCTCCGTTGGGTTGATTTTCATGGTTGGATGCCAAAATCATTAATGCAAATGATTCCACTCTACTCATCTGTATATGTTTCTCATTTAGGCAGCATTGGTGGACATGCTCCGTTACATCACCTATACGAAGTTGGCACCAATTCTATTTTTATTACTTTGGGTAAAATTTTTGATCATCCAACTCGAGGTAAAAAAGATGAAGTTATTTGGCAAGAAGTGATAGATGTTGCTTTTACAATTGACGAGAGAATATGTGATGGCTACTACTTAATCAAATCTTTGAATATATTCGATCGGATTCTTGAAAATCCAGATTTATTGGAATTAACACCTAACGAAATGAGTCAATATATGGAGTCAAATGATATTATTTTTGGTAATCAAAATCTTAAAATTTCTGATCAATTAAAAGAAAAACTGGGTGTACAAATTAAAAAGGATGTCAGAGAATTTAGAACAATATTTACAGAAGAAGAAATTATTGATTCGTAAGTAATTAATTGACAAAATACTTACAATTATAAAAAGCTGATTTATCTTAAAATGAATTAAATCAGCTTTTTTGATTTGTGAGTTTAATAAGTTATCTAATTTAACCAGATTTTAAAGATAAAAAGGAATACAAATAAAATCAAAACTAAACCTAATAGAGCATATAAAAGATGAGCTTTGATCACACCCTTAGCAATTTCTCTTTTTTCTTCTTTGGTTAATTCTATTGGTTTTGATGTTTCCTCAATAGGAAAACCTTGAGCATCAAGTGGTACATTTTTTTTCTTAGATTTTGGTTTTAAAGAGATCTTTGGTGCAATATCATCTAGAACTGACATATCAGCGTAAACTCTACCATCATCAAATTCACTTGTAGTTTTATTTTTCTTTTTATTTTCCATTTAACTGATTACTCTTTGCTCTTGATGATCTTGTGGGTAAAGATGGCATGCTACCTCATGCTCATGACCATCTAAATAATTGTTAAACTCTGGCTTTATTTTGGAACAAATATCTGAAGCATACTCACAACGAGTTCTAAATTTACAACCAGATGGTGGATTAATTGGACTAGGAATATCTCCTTCTAAAATTACACGATTCATTTTATGATCTGGATCAGGGATTGGAACGGCTGATAATAATGCTTGTGTGTATGGATGCATAGGATGTTTAAATATACTCTTCTTATCCCCGTACTCTACCATTGAACCAAGATACATAACACCGATAGTGTCCGATATATATTCTACAACTGATAGATCATGAGAAATAAATAGATAAGTATAGCCAAACTCTTCTTGCAAATTTTGTAAGAGATTAATAATCTGAGCCTGGATTGAGACATCAAGTGCAGAAACAGGTTCATCACAGATAATAAAATCAGGTTTAAGAGCAACTGCTCTAGCTATACAAATTCTCTGTCTTTGACCACCTGAAAATTCATGTGGATAGCGCCTTGAATAACGATAAGGCAAGCCACATGCATTCATAATATCACTGACATAATTATCTAAATCTTCTTTTGGCACTATATTGTGTTCACGTACAGCTTCACCTATTATCTCACCTACTGGCATCCTCGGTGATAAGCTAGAGTAAGGATCTTGAAAGATCATCTGCATTCTTGGTCGCATTTTACGTAAATCTCTTCTTGACAAATCATTAATTTTGACACCGTCAAAAAACACTTCGCCAGCTGTGATTGGATAAAGGCGTAACATAGTTCTACCAACAGTGGTTTTACCACAGCCTGATTCACCAACTAGACCCATAGTGGTTCCTTTTTTAATCGAAAAAGAAACGTCATCAACAGCTTTTACATATTGACGAGTTGTACCTTTTAATCCAGCAGGAAAATATTTTTTTAAATGACGTACTTCAACAAAATTTTCATTAGAGTTTTCTTTTTTCATTTATAATTTCTCCTTAGGATTATTGATACTTTCAAAATCTACTCGCCCTTGGGGAATTTTACGTGCAAACTGATCGTCACTACTACTGGCAATGTTTTTTGGTAATTGAGGACGATTTAAATCTAAATCTTTAAATCTATCCGCGTACAAGAAACAAGCAGCACGATGACCGTCTTCAAAAAGAATATCTTCTGGATAACTTTCATAGCAAGCATCAAAAGAATAATCACAACGGTTACAAAAATAGCAATAATCGGGCAAATTAACTGCATTTGGAACTTGACCAGGGATAGAAAAAAGTTTTTCTTGATTTTCGATGTTACTTAGACTTGGTAAGGAACGCATCAAACCAACAGTATAGGGATGTTTTGGATTTTTGAAGATATCATTGATCTCACCAGCTTCGACAATTTTGCCAGCGTACATGACAACAACATAGTCAGCCATATTAGCAATAACACCTAGATCATGGGTTATTAACATAATGCTTCCCTTAATACTATCTTTAACTTCTAAAAGTAAATCCAAGATTTGAGCTTGAATTGTTACGTCTAAAGCTGTTGTTGGTTCATCTGCAATAATAAGACGTGGTTCACAAATCAATGCCATGGCAATCATAACTCTTTGACGCATACCACCAGATAGCTCGTGCGGATAATTGCTATAAATATTTTCGGGATCTGCAATGCCAACCAGTTCTAACATCTCGATACTACGTGCCTTGATTTCTGAAGCAGAAAGATTCTCATTGTAAATTTCTAAAGCTTCATCTAATTGTTCACCAATCTTAAAAACAGGATTTAAAGATGTCATAGGTTCCTGAAAAATCATAGAAATTTCTTTGCCACGAATCCGTCTCATTTCATCCCGTGGCATTTTTGCAATATCATAACATTTACCTTCAGAGGTTGTATAACGAATACTACCGTCAACTATTTGACCTACCGGACCTTGCACTAACTGCATGGCTGATAGAGAAGTAACAGACTTACCACACCCAGATTCACCTACTATACCAACAATTTTCCCTTCAGGCACGACAAAAGAAACACCATTTACGGCTTTGTTGACACCGACATCAGTGTAAAAATAAGTATGTAAGTTATCAAATTCAATAACATTGCTAGGATTTCTCATCTGAGTAGTGTATTCAGATTCATCAACATTTTTTCTGTTTTTTTCCCGTTCAAATTGCGTCATTATTTTCTTATTCTCACGGGCAATTGCTTTTTCTTCTTTTATAGTTAGATATTGTGTGTTATCTCTATTATTTTCTTTATTTGACATAATATCTCCTAAATGTTCTGGTCAATTTTTTAGCGTTTTTGACGTGGATCAAAAGCATCTCTCAAGCCATCGCCAACAAAATTGAATCCTAACACTGTAATTACAATTAAAATACCTGCAGGTAGCCACATATTTGGATAATTTGCTAAAATCTCTTGACCTTTGGATGGATCTGCCATCGCAATCATTGACCCCCAAGCAGCACGTGGGAATGGGACACCTATTCCAAAATAAGAGAGTGTGGATTCGTATAAAATTACCCCACCTAAACTAAGTGTTGCCGAGACAATTAATTGAGGAATTGTGTTTGGGATCAAATGTTTAAGAATTTTGCGTGAAGATTTGATACCAGTTGTTTCAGCAGCCAGCATAAATTCTTGTTCGCGTAAAGAGAGTATTTGACCACGGACTAACCTTGCAATACCTGTCCAACTTATTAAGGTCAAAAAACCCATTAAATAGTAGATACGATGTTCTGCTGGTATAGATTCGATCGAGGCAATAACAGCCGATAGCACAAGTAATATAGGCAAGCCAGGTAAAGAAGCAAAAATATCTACAATCCTCATAATTACTTGATCAACCCAACCTCCATAATAACCTGCAAGTCCCCCTAAAAAGATACCTATGATCAATTGAAGAAAAACGGTTAAGAAAGAAATCATTAAAGAAATTCGTCCACCGTACATTAAACGAATTAGGATATCAAAACCATTTGTATCTGTTCCTAAGGGATGTTCTGCTGATGGTGGAGACTTCACCGTGATTGTACTTGTTGATTTATCGTAATATTCATATGTTCTGCCATCAGCTCCTTCAAAAGAGGCAGTGGATAACAATTGTGATTCACGTGGGATATGGAAAACTTCAGTTTCTCCGTAATCCCAGATACCCTTTACTAATGTAGGCCCCAAGAAAGAGAAGACGAAAACGAAAATTACCATAGTCAGCCCTACTACTGATAAGCTACTTCGGAAAAATCTTTTTGCAACCATTCTGGTAGGCGAAAGTGCTTTAAAATTATCACTTTCACTACTATTGACCGCTTCACGTTCCTTTTTTGCTAGTCTTCCTTGCTCTATTTTTTTTGTATTCTTTTCTGCAGAAAGATTGTGCTTTTCATTCTTGTATAATTGATTATTCATATTGCACCATCCTACTTAGAAATTTGAACCCTTGGATCAACAACGGTATACATAATATCAGAAATGATATAACCAATGATCGTCAAAGCTGATAAGAAAAGATTGTAGCCCATTACAAATGGAATATCGCCTTGTAATGTAGCTCTTAAAGCCATATAACCTATCCCAGGGAGAGAAAACACTGTTTCGGTGATCATGGCTCCACTAAATAAACCGGGTAACATGCCTGACAAGGTAGTTACTAGAGGTATAAGAGTATTTCTAAAAGCGTGTTTATTAACAACAGTCTTTTCAGACAAACCTTTTGCTCTTGCAGTCCTAATATAATCGGAATTCATGACTTCTAGCATATTGGTTCTTGTGTATCTCATTAAGCCGCCAATATTTAATAAAGTTAGAGTAACGATTGGCAAAACTAAATGCCAGGCTTTATCGAGAAAAATACCCCACCAATCGTTTGGATCAAAGATTTTGGTAGCGGTGGTTAATCCTTGTAAAGGGAACCAACCCAGTTTGATACTAAACACATTCATAAGCAGAGCTGCTAAAAAGAAGGCCGGTAAAGCTGTAGCCATCATAGCAAAGACAGACACAGTATAATCATAACCACTATACTGATTAACTGCCGCCTTTATCCCCATCGGAATAGCTATGATTATTTCAATAACATAAGCAATTAAGGAAATTAGGAATGATATCCAAACATAATCATTAATAACTTGTGTTACCGGACGTCCATAAAGAAATGAAAAGCCTAAATCACCTTGTATAGCACTTGTTAACCAAGAATAATAGCTCTTAACAATACCTGTAAAGCTTTTATCTGCAAGACCATAAAGCTCTTTTAGTCTTTGAACATCCTCGTACGTCATTTGACCACTTTGTACTGCTGCTGCAGTTTGATTATCAATATAATCTGTAGGCATTAACATGACCAGCAAATAAATTAATGCTGAAACACCTATCAAAATTATTAAGGCCAGACCTAATCTTTTTAAAATATATTTAACCATTAAGTTCACCTGATTTAGAAAAAAGTGCATCGGCTGTGAAATCGGCCGATGCACCGAAAATTAAATTATTTTTAAATATTACCAATTCAACTCAACATTCCAGATTTCAGCACGTGGAGATTGGAATGGTGTAACATCTTCACCTGAGAATAAAGTGTCACCGTTGACAACTTCTTTATTGTAGGCAAACATATTTTTACGTTGGTAGGTTGGAATTTCAACAGCTAAGCTGGTTGATAATTCTAAAGCGTTAGCATAAATTGGTTTACGTTCTTCTGGATCTAAACTGCTTCTACCTGCAACTATATTTTCATTCAATTCGGTTAAGACAGCTTTTTCTTCCTCAGTACCATTTTCGAATAACCAATATAAACCAGTGTTATTAGGTGAACCACCAGTATTAACTGCTGGATCTGAATACCAAATTTGGAACATGTCAGGATCGGCACCACCAGAGCCCCAAGCTGCTGCCCATACTTGAATGCCAGATTCATAAGCAGTGGTTAATTTTCCTAGTAAATCAGGATCAACTTCGATATCTACTTTGACCCCAATTGTTTCTAACAATTTTTGAGCATCAATGAAAATTTGTCCTGCTGGGTGATCTTGTGCTTCACTTGGTAATGTGAATTTTAAAGTAAGCTGTTCACCAGCTTTTTCATGATCTTCAGGATATTGCATGATATTTGCATCTTCGTCATATACATAACCTTCATCTAATAGCAATTCTTTAGATGTTTCACCTGTCTCATCATATGGATAAAGAGGTTCAGGATTATCTGGATATGCCCACTGAACTTTAGTCATTGTACGATTATTTACAGAAGCCAATTCACCATAATAGTTTTCTACAGCATCAGAAATATTGAAGGAATGAGCAATTGCTTGACGTACATTCCACTCAGGTACTGCTTGAGAGTTAATACCAATATAACCATAGCCATCGTTATCAACTAGGATGTAATCTAATTTCGCATAATCGCCTTCACCACTAGAAATATCAGAAACGATGTCTTGTGATGCACTCGGTTCAGCAAAATGGACTGTACCAGTTCTTAATGCGTCTAATTCCGCACCACCATCTAAAACTTGGAAACGGAGAACTGGAATCTTAGGCTCACCCATCATAAAATTAGGGTTAGCATTCATAGTAACAACATTATCTGTAAAATTATCAAAAATGTATGGACCAGCACCAACTGGATTATCATTTTTGGTCTTTAAATGGGTAATGAAATCAGCACTTGTTGGGTCAACACCAAATGCATTAACTTCACCCTCATAACCTTCGCTATAATAAGCTTTAGGAGAGACATTTATACCCATTTTGAAAATAGCAGTTGGGTCAATACCGTTAAGAATTATTTCTAAAGCATCATATTCTTCGCCATCATCGCCTGTTACTGTAGTAGCGGTGATACCAGAAATACTTTCGACGCCACCTTCAACGCCACCTTCATTTTGATAAAAGAGCTCAGAAACATAATCTTCTACATTTTTACTTCCTGCTTTTTCAGCATTAATACCTTCGTCAGATAAGTCATAACCATAACTATCTACGATGTTTTGCCAATAAACATTAGCATCTAATTCAACACTTTCATCTTGTAAATCATACTCGTTGCCTGAAGCATCAGTGAAAGTTTGCTCTTCAAGGCCACCAAATCCCCACATCGTCATTCCAAAGGCAGTTTGTAATTCTTCACGTTCAAGAATTTCATCTTCTGTAAAGCCAGGGAAATAATCGGCAGCATAACCTAAATAATTTTCCATTACATAATCTGTAATTTCTTGGGCAAATTTTGCACCGGCTTCATCTAGATAAGACCAGTATGCCTGTTGTTGTTCAGCTGTTGCAGCAGTTAAACCTTCACCCATTACTGGATCTGCTCCAGCATCACCGCTGATCCCAGCAGCTACAATATCTTTACCAACTTCAACCATTTCTGTTGATGTTTGCAAACGATATTCAGGCATCCCTTCAATATCTAAGCTATAAAATGTTGATGAGCCATCGTAATATGGATCAGAATACACATAAATGCTGAAAAGCAAATCATCAATCGTCACAGGTGAACCATCTGAGAAAACAACATCATCTTTTAACACAAAAGTGTATTTCGTTTGACTGTCATCATCTGCGACTTCCATATCAAATGATTTAGCAAAAGATGGTTCTTCATCATTAGCGATAGGTTCGCCATCTTTATTACTAGCTAATAAATAAATGGATGTCATTTCCACAACATAACGATCATAAATTGATGTATGGAAAAACTCACTAAACTTTCCATCTAATGTGTTAAGACCAATAACAAAAGGTGTGTCTTTTGTTACTGCTCCACCTTCAGCAGGATCTTCTGCTTCGGCTTCTTCGTCAGCAGGTTCTTCTTCGTCAGCTGGCTCTTCAGCTTCTACTTCGTCAACTTCTTCAGTTTCCTCAACAGGATCATCTGCTGATTCATCATCGGTTGAGCTACCACAAGCAGCAAGACCTAGAACCATGACACTAACTAAAAAGAATGCCATGAGTTTTTTTAAAAAAACTTTTTTCATCTCTTTTCTCCTTCTTGATTTTTTCTTTGTAAACAAATTCTATACAAAGAATTGATTACTATATTATATTAATTTACTTTAGCTTTAGCTAAAATAATATAATAAACCTATTAAACACATTATCTATTGTTTTATAAAATCGACTTCAAACATTTTTTGACATTCTTTTCAATCTTATCTTTAAAAAGCTGATTGGATATTAGCAAATTCTGAAACTTCATA
>JAAYRJ010000160.1 GCA_012518845.1 Clostridiaceae bacterium | reverse complement strand
GGAAATGCTTTTAGTAAAAGGATTCTCAAATATACTTTGCAACAAAAATGTACTTAATGCTGAAATAATCAGCATTAGTGGTATATCTTTAATTATTTGAGATATGAAAATATTTGCCGGGTACTTTTGGGTAGCGCTATTATTTACCATAAAGGGTTGAGTATTTTTATCTAATTCTATTTTGACAATTTTTTAGCCAAACAATTCTATTAGATTTATTCTACACTTTTTACTCAACCCTTACAGTAATTTTACTTATATTTAGGATTTTTTTAATTTTTCAGTATTTTTTTACAATTATTTATGTGTTATTAACTAATTTTAACAATCAGGTTTTTGTAATGTAAATTAAAGTAAAGATTTACTCTAATTTATCATCGCCTACATAGAGACCAGCCGGACGCATAATTCGATTGATATTTATCTTATCTTCTAAATTATGGGCAAGCCAACCAATAGCTCGGCTCAGAACAAAAATTGGTGTATATAGTTCTTCAGGGATTCCTAACATGTCATAGATAAAGCCACTATAAAAGTCCACATTAGCACAAACATTTTTACCTTTGGCTTCTTTAACGAGTTTAGTAGCAATATCTGCAAATCTTTTATAGAATTCAAATTCTTCAACCCTATCCTTTTGCTCGGCAATTGCACCTGCATTTTTCATAAGGATAACACTTCTTGGATCAGACAATGTATATACGGCGTGACCCATACCATAAATAAGTCCTGACTTATCAAAATATTGTTTCTCTAGCATTTTTTGAC
This sequence comes from Clostridiaceae bacterium, assembly GCA_012518845.1. Taxonomy (GTDB): domain Bacteria; phylum Bacillota; class Clostridia; order Saccharofermentanales; family DTU023; genus UBA5436. Next base: position 1,108 of record JAAYRJ010000160.1, on the reverse strand, counting down.
AAACTACTTCGATCTCTTCATCAGTAGCATCTGTACCAATATCAGCAATTACCGTTTGCATCATGTCGCGGCAAGTAATATTTGCACCACCATGACGAGGTCCTTTTAATGAACCAACGGCTGCTGTAAAAGCTGAATAGATATCTGTTTGGGTTGAAGCTACAACCAAACTAGCAAAAGTTGAATTGTTACCTATACCGTGGTCTGCATGCAAGATCATCATTAGATCTAAGATACGAACCTCTTCATCTGTATAGTTTCCTTCTCCTTTGAGTAGATATAAAAAGCTTTCGGCGAGGTCCATATCATCTCTTTGAGGGTGAATAACTAAACTTTGATTATCCATTGTATGCCTCTTTGCTTGATAACAATAGACCATAATAGCTGGTAATTTTGCAATAATGGATAAACCTTGTTGCAAGTAATTATCAATGCTAGGATCATCCGGATTTTCATCTTCAGAATATAAAAGAAGAATAGAGCGTTGAATCTTATTCATCATATCGTAAGAGGATGATTTTAAAATGTTTTCTGCTAAAAATTCTTCTGGTAAAAAATAATTTTCGCGTAAATATTGTTTTAAAACTTCGCGTTCTTTAGAACTTGGTAAGTAGCCGTTTAACAGTAAAAAACATACATCTTCATAACCGGTTCTGTTACTGGTTGCAACCCGATCATAAAGCTTTTCTAGCGGGAACCCACGGTAATAAAGTTCACCTGGTACATCTTTTTTGTTACCATTTTCGTCTAAAGTATAACCGGTAACATCACAGATTCTAGTTAAACCTACAACTACACCCGTACCATCATCATTTCTTAAACCTTTTTTTACGTCATACTTCGAGTATAAGTTGCTCGGAATTGTGTTTTTATTTTCTGCCTTATGAAAAATATCTAAAATTTGCTTATTATTATTCATCTAGTTCTTCTTTCTATACGATTATTTTTATTTCTATACGATTATTTTTGGGAAATTGTTTTTACAATAGTTTCATATTCTAATATATTTCAAACAATATCTACAATTATAGATAGATATATTTACTTTGTATCTTATTTTAATTATATTTAACACATTAGCAATTTTTAGCAAAAAGGAGTGAATAAT
>JAAYRJ010000159.1 GCA_012518845.1 Clostridiaceae bacterium | reverse complement strand
TAGCTACAGGTCGTTCTGACTTTCCAAATCAAATCAATAATGTTTCAGCTTTCCCTGGTATCTTCCGTGGTACTTTTGATGTTAGAGCTTCAGAGATCAATCAAGAAATGAATGTAGCTGCTGCCCAGGCTATAGCAGATTCAGTAAGTGCTGATCAGCTTTCTGTTGATCATATTATGCCACATGCTTTCCAAGAAGGTGTTGCCGAGGCTGTAGCAAAGGCTGTAGGTGAGGCTGCTAGAAAAACAGGTGTTGCTAGGAAATAATGTCATAAATAAATTCTAGAAAAAAGTAAAGTAAAAAATTAAAACTGCTAACAGGTCAGAAGAAGATTTGCTAGCAGTTTTTATTATCTAATTAGTCAATTTGGAGTCTAGTATATGGGATAAAACAATCTAGACAAACTTTTTTCCCAGCTTGAACTCTTAACCATCTTTCAGCAGTCATCTCTCCGCACTCTTCACAAGCTTGTGAATTGAAAAGTCTAGCTTTAGTGGGTAGTGCAATTTTAGTTGGTGTTTGACTAAACATTTCTTCTGCAGCAATATATTTATAGTGATTTAATTTTTCAGGACGTGTCATTTCTTGTTCACTTGGGTTTAAAATTAATCTCACCGATCTGTTTGTTTGACGATTGTAGAAGGAAAAGGCCTGTTTGCCCACAAGATGAAACAAAAGATTTCCTTTACCTACACTGCAACCTAAAACCACCTGAATTGCATCAACTCCACAAGCATCATTTTCAGATATACATACGACTTCTTCGTCCTCAGAAAAATTAAGTTCTAAAATATCCATAGCGTAAAATGCTGCCCGAAAACCAATCATCAATCCAGGACATTCGTGACCATGAAAATCTACAGCTTTTTGATAATGTTCTTCCATATATTTATTCATAACTACACCTCAAACAATTTATATAATCTAATTATACATAATTAATCTTTGACCCTCATATTCAATAAATCTAACATCTATATCAAAAATTTCTGTGATAATTTCTTCAGTAAATTCTTCTTTATCATGGATATTTATCGTTTTTGTATCTTTTAATAAAAAGAACTCATTACAGTATCTTAATGCTAAATCTATATCATGTAAAATGATTAACATACCAATTTTTTGCTCGGTACATACCTTTTGAAGTAAATTCATAAATTCATATTGGCTACTTAAATCTAAGTTGTTAATTGGCTCATCTAGTAAGAGATATTCAGGTTCTTGAGCTAATGCTCTTGCCAAGAAGACCTTTTGTCTTTCACCACCAGATAATTGAACTATACTTCGATTAGCAAAAGCTTCTAAACCAAAATATGAAATAGTTTTTTCGACTTGTTCTATATCAGATTGTTGAACATGCCAACCAAGATACGGTTTACGTCCTAACAGAATTGTTTCAAAAACTGTAGCTTTGTGTCCCATTCCTTGAGTAAGATTAGATTGTGGTACATATGATATTTTCTGAGCAATTTCTTTGCGGCTCAAATCTAGGATGTTACTTTCATCTAACAAAATTTTACCTTCTGTATAAGTAAGACGATTAATTCTACTAATACATTTGATCAATGTACTTTTTCCAGTACCGTTATTACCTAGTAAAGCCGCAAAGTTACCACGCTTTATCTTTAAATTAACATTGTGTAGTATGTAGGGCTCATCGTTCCTATAAGCATAGGAAAAATCTTTTACTTCAATCATTCTGACGAATCCTCTTAACTAAGATAAAAATAAACATAGGACCTCCCAATAATGAGGTTATAGCTCCAACAGGTAAAATGGTTGGAGCCATTACTAGACGTCCTACTGTATCAGAAAATAATAAAATAATACTACCTCCAATAGCAGTTGCTGGGATTAAATAGTTGTAACTATTACCAATAAACCTACGCATTAAATGAGGACTGATTAAACCTATAAAACTTATGACTCCTACAAATGAAACGGCAATAGCTGTAACCAAAGAACAAATTGTCATTCCTAATAAAGTTAATGTTCTGGTGTTAACTCCTACGTTCTTTGCAATTTCTGTACCAGCTTCCAGTGCAAAATAATCCCATTGATGAATTTTAAAAAAGATAAAAGCAAGGAAAAAAACAATAGCTAAAATTAATATTTCTTGCCAACTGGTTCCGCCAACATTTCCATAAGTCCAGAAAACAACTGCACCCAGCTGAACATCATCTGCAAAATATTGAAGTAGCATACTACCGGCAGAAAAGACAGCACTTAGTGCAATACCAACTAAAACTAAACCACTTGCTTCTATGTAAATACTGAATCTTGAAATTAGTAGAATAATTATAGTAGTCAAGATGCTAAAAAAGAAAGCCGATAAAGTAACTATGTATGGATTATCAATTGCAATGGGCGAGCTGGTAGTAGAGAGAACACCGCCACCAAAAATAATAATGCCAATAGCTGCGCCAAAAGCAGCACCTTGGGCTACACCAAGTGTAGAAGGTGAGGCTAATGGATTTGCCATTACGCATTGCATGATTAAACCAGACATGGCTAACATAGCACCTACAACAATAGCTGTAACGACACGAGGTAATCTGATATTGTAAAAAATCATTTGGGTAGTTGGATCTGCCTGTTTACTTAATATTTTAAATAAATCTGATAAAGAAAAATTTATGCTACCTAAAAGTAAACTCACTATTGCGACAAGAAAAAGCAAACAAACTAACACCATTAAAACTAAACGTTTTTGCCTGATTTCATTAAAATATTGTTTACTTGGTGATGATGTATTCTTATCTTTAATTAACATTGTCCACTAAAATCTATTCGAACTCTATTGGCCCGTAAAAAGCACCATAATCTATTAAATCATTTAATAAATTTTGCTCTCCCAGAAAAATGTCAAAAATTTCTTCGATTTTTTCCTCTACAACTATATCATTAAAGGCAGCTGGATTTAGGATAGAACCTATATAATAAGCGTTAGCTAACGATATTTCTAGATTTGAGTAATAACTAGTAGAACTTGGGTGTTGATAAATTTGATCATTCTGAAATGCTGTCAACTGATTATAAAATTCTGGATCAGTAGCCTGATCCTGTTTTACCAAATTGACACCACTATAATCACAAAAAATATACTCAGGATTCCACAATAAAATCTGTTCACGATCTACTTCAACTGCTGTTTCAGTTTGCTCATTCCCTAGTGTCTCAAAAGCAAGATTATTTGCATTAATTGCCAAGAGGATTGGATCCTTGACACGTATTCCTTCAATGCCATGAGCACCTTTAAAAGTTGCGGCTGCTGAAATAACACTTGGCTGTTCATCATCTTTTAAACCTATGGTTCTATTATTTAAATCTTCTAAACTTGTATCTATGTACTCAAGTAATTCAGTTGCTCTATTTTCTACGCCACAAACCTGAGCAATGATTTCTAATGATTCAGCGTAATCATCTAAAAAAATGTTGCCAATACTTACTGAAACAACAGGTAAATTAGTTTTATTTTCAATATCTTCTACAACATTTAAGGGATAAGTACATAAGATAACATCTGGCTTTAACAGAACAATTTCTTCTGCGTGATATTCAGTATTCCCCATAGCATCGGTTCCTACAAGCGGTACATCTTGCCATCTAGTCTGATTGACATGAGCATACGCAGTTAATGGTGTGATCTTGTCAGATTCCATACCACTTAAACCAACAACTTGCTCTGCCAGTCCTAAATAAGTAACGAAACGTGGTGTGTTACCTAAGGCAACAATTGTTTCAACTTTTTCTGGTAAATAAACTTCACGACCTAGAGCATCAATTATTATTCTCTGATCATCAGCTTCCGGTTCTACATCTTCAATTTCTGAATTATTAGTGTTTTCAAGTGTAGTTTGCGAAGAGCTGGAACAACCAACAGATATGACTAATGTTAGAATCAAAATCAAGCAAATTAACTTAGTTTTCTTCATATTTTCCTCATCTATAACTTATTCTTACTACTCTAAACAGATCTTTAGTTTTACTTAATATACTAAGATTAAGTAGAGTAGGGCTTACGGTATTTTCATAAGCCCTAAATAGCAAATTTTATTTGCAAATTGGTTTGTAAATTTTCCTATTTTCTAAGATAAATCTGCTCTTTCTAGACAATCTTGATAATATTTGAAATCTGTAAAGATAGGTTCTTTATATGGATTGATCTTTTTCTTTCTTGCAGTGTGAATGATATAGACAAGAGCAATAACATTAACGATTA